>DAOVAK010000010.1 GCA_030671095.1 Deltaproteobacteria bacterium
AAGCCAGGATACCTCTTTGTCGCCCTCAAAGGCCATGCCCTGAACGGCCACCACTACCTGGAAGATGCCGTTCAAAATGGTGCGGTGGCATTGGTTGGTGAGGAATTCATGTCCCTGAAGGAAAACCTGACAAGGGTGCGCGTTCCCAATTCAAGAGAGGCCCTCTCAAAACTTGCTGCCCGATTTTACGACTATCCCTTCAGGGGCATCAACCTCATTGGGATCACGGGCACCAACGGTAAGACCACCACCAGTTACCTCCTGGATTCCATACTCACGGCGGCGGGTAAAAAGCCAGGCGTGATCGGAACGATCAATTATCGTTTTCTGAGTAAAACCCATTCTGCCCCGGTTACCACACCTGAATCCCTTGACCTCATGCATTTCCTTCGTGAGATGGCGGATGCGGGTGTGACAGATGTAATCCTGGAGGTCTCTTCCCATGCCCTGGATCAAAACAGGACTGGGGAGTGCCCATTTAAGCTGGCCGTATTTACCAATTTTTCTAGGGATCATCTGGATTACCACAACACCATGGAAGCATACTTCAAGGCCAAGAGTCTCCTGTTCCAAGGCCTTAAAAAGAGTAAACCGGACGATCGTTCAACTGCTATCATCAATATGGATGACCCCAAGGGAGAACAACTGGCCACCCTGACTGAGGCGCCGGTGGTGACCTATGGCCTTCATCAGAGATGGGATGTGAGCGGGGAACACCTCTCTGCGGATAGGTCTGGGCTGAAAGCGAGATTGCTGACCCCCGTGGGAGAGGTGGATATCCGATCTTCTCTCTTAGGAGAGATTAATATTTACAATATCCTGGCCGCTTCGGCCGCCGCCCTTTCCCTCCATGTTGATCTTGATGCGGTCGCTGAAGGCATAGAGAGACTGAAGCTGGTCCCGGGACGGCTGGAGTCGGTGAAAAACCAAAAGGGCCTCAATCTGGTGGTCGACTATGCACACACACCTGATGCGCTCTTGAAGACACTGACGACCCTGAGACCTATGGTGGATGGCAGGTTGATCACTGTCTTTGGGTGCGGGGGAGATCGGGACAAGGGAAAGCGGAGCGAAATGGGGTTGGTGGCTGGAGAGAATAGTGACCTGGTCTTTATTACTTCTGATAATCCCCGCAGTGAAGATCCCCTGTCCATTATTGCGCAAATCGAAAAAGGGACCCAAGCGACAGGCCTCATCCGATTGAACAATTCCCCCCAAAGGCCCTTCACGGGGTCAGGATATTTTGTTGAAGCGGATCGACGGCAAGCCATACGTAAGGCCGTTGCACTGGCGGACGAAAGGGATCTGGTACTGATTGCCGGAAAAGGTCACGAGGACTACCAAATTGTTGGTGGACAACGAAAGCGCTTTGATGATCGAAAAGAGGCTGCCCTGGCTGCCTCAGAACTTCGTCATTAGTCACTGGGCACTTGCCTGCCCTGTGAAATTCCTAGCGGGACTATTTCACCGGGGTCATTTGTGATCTGTGATCTGTAGTTGCGTCCTCGGGCGATAGTCATAAGACGAAAGTCGCCCCTGAGCCCCGAAGAAGAGTGGTAGATGACTAATGACGAATGACTAATGACGAATGACTAATGACACCTAGATGGGGCGAGATAACCGCAGGGACAATCATTGCGCCGATTCAAGGGGAACTCATTTCTGGCTCCCAAGAGGCGGTTCTCAGCGGTCTCAGCACGGATTCAAGAAAAATAGCCCAAGCAGAGCTCTTTTGGGCGCTCAAGGGCGAGAGATATGACGGCCATGATTTCGTGAGGCAGGCCATTGATAAGGGCGCCGCAGGTGCCGTGATACAGAAGGGCTACAGGCCTGAGATACCTGCTAGGAGGAATCCTGTCCTCATTGCGGTGACCGATACGTTGAAGGCCCTTGGGGATCTGGGGAATTGGTGGAGAAGGGGATACCCCATCCCGGTGGCCGCGATAACCGGTAGCGTAGGAAAGACCACCACCAAGGAGATGGCAGCCAGGATCCTGGGAGTAAATGCCCTGACCTTGAAAAACGAGGGGAATCTCAACAACTTGATCGGCCTACCCCTCACGTTGCTGTTATTGGAGGAAGCGCACCGAAGGGCTGTACTGGAAATGGGCATGAATCGAGCCGGAGAGATTGCCCGTCTGACTGAGATCGCAGAGCCGGATATGGGCCTTATCACCAATGTGGGAAGGGCCCACCTGGAAGGACTGGGCGATATCAACGCCGTGGCCAGGGCGAAGGTAGAGCTGCTGGAGAAGATGCCCGAGAAAAGCCACGCTATTTTGAATGGCGACGACGAATTGCTCCTAAGAGCGGCGTCACCCTTTCAAAGAAAGCTTACAACCTTTGGCCTGGGACCCGAGAATCAAATCCGGGCTGAAAAAATTCAGAGCCTGGGTAAGGAAGGCACGGCTTTCGATCTGCGGTTTTTTGGCCAGACCCAGCAGGTTAGACTACGCGTCCCCGGGCTCCAAAACGTCTTCAATGCCCTGGCTGCATCTGCCATTGCCCTCTGCCTTGAGGCGTCCCCTGAGCACATCCGGGAAGGTCTGGGAGGCTTTGAGGGGATAAAGGGTCGCTTTATGATCAGTCATCTTCCCGATGGCGTCATCCTTGTGGATGACACCTACAATTGCAATCCCCCGTCCCTCAAGGCGGCCCTCGACTCGGCAAAGGCACTGGTTACGGGCGAAGGCAGGCTTATTGTGGGATTGGGTGAGATGTTGGAACTGGGAGATGAAACCGTCCCCGCGCACCTGGAAGCGGGGAACATGGTGGCGGATCGGGGCGCCTTTTACTTTCTGGCCATGGGGGAACACGCCCCGCAGATGATAGAGGGTGCTGTGAACAAGGGCTTTCCAAAAGAGAGGGCTACTGAGGCCAGAAGCCATGAGGAAATGGCGCAAAAAATAGGGGCTAGCATGAATAAGGGAGACGTGATTCTCCTCAAGGGCTCTCGAAGGATGCAGCTTGAAATCGTGGCTGGGTATCTCAAAGGAAATGACCAAGAGAAATTCTAACGCAGGCTAGAGGTCATAAATGCTCTACAAACTCATCTACCTCTTTCAAACAGACATATCATGGCTGAATGTTTTTCGTTACATCTCATTCAGGACCATTCTCACTACCCTGACCTCCCTTGTGATCTTCTTCATTCTTGGGGTGTGGGCCATCAAAAGACTCCGGACCATGCAGGTGGGACAGTATGTTCGAGATGACGGACCCCCCAATCACATCAACAAGGTGGGAACACCCACCATGGGTGGCTGTCTTCTTCTCCCTGTCATCATGGCGTCCACACTCTTCTGGGCTGAACCTAAGAATGTTTTTGTCTGGCTGGTCATGTTTGTCATCGTCTGTTTCGGTCTCATAGGGTTTGTGGATGACTACCTCAAGACCATTCGGAAGAGCAGCCGTGGACTGAGTATCAAGTCCAAATTTACCCTGCAGGTCCTAGTGGCACTGGTTGTGGCCATTGTCCTACACCTTTACCCAGGGTTCGACTCCCGTTTAAATGTCCCATTTTTCAAAGCATTTACTCCTGACCTGGGGTGGGCGTATGTCCCCTTGGCCGTATTCATTATCGTAGGGGCCTCCAATGCCGTGAATCTAACCGATGGACTGGATGGGCTTGCCATAGGACCCATCATCGTGGCTTTTAGTAGCTACCTCATCTTTGCCTATCTGTCGGGAAACGTGAAGACCGCCTCTTATCTTCAGATCCCGTACGTGCCAGGCAGCGGAGAGCTTACTGTGTTATGCGGTGCCGTCTTAGGGGCCAGTCTCGGCTTCTTGTGGTATAACGCCTACCCCGCAGAACTCTTTATGGGCGACGTGGGGTCTCTACCCCTGGGTGCCGTTTTGGGCACAGTGGCCGTGATCACCAAACAGGAGCTGGTCCTCATTGTTGTGGGTGGAATATTTGTCTTCGAGACCATCTCAGTGATCCTCCAGGTCGCCTATTTCAAGATGACCGGGGGGCAAAGGATTTTTCGTATGGCCCCCATCCATCATCATTTCGAAGTGAAGGGAGGGCCGGAGTCAACGGTTACCGTTCGTTTTTGGATCATCGCCATTATTTTGGCCCTATTGTCCATGGGCACACTCAAGTTGAGGTAGTGAGTCGAAGGATCTGGGAAAGGCGTGGAACACCCTAATAAAAAGGTCCTCGTAGTGGGCTTGGGGAAATCGGGGCTCTCCGTAGCCCGGTATCTATCTAAACAAGGCGCTCACGTTGGGGTGAGCGAGCTCAGGGAAGAGGCGGAGATAGATAGCGCGTTGCTGCACGACACATTGCAATTGGGAATAGAACTGGAGACAGGTGGCCATAAGGAGGAGACCTTTTTGAATGCTGACATGATCATTGTGAGTCCGGGTGTCCCCCTTGATATAGGGCCGCTGAAAGCCGCAGATGAAGCGGGCATTCCCATCTTGGGTGAAATGGAGCTGGCAAGCCGACTGATGGATACGCCCCTTGTGGCCGTCACAGGGACTAACGGAAAATCGACCGCCACTGCCTTTTTAGGTTCCATGTTAAAAGGTGCAGGGTTGAAGGCCTTTGTGGGCGGAAACATTGGAACACCTCTCATGGATTATGTTGCCGGCGATTGGAGGGCCGACTATGCCCTGGTGGAAGTGAGCAGTTTTCAACTGGATACCATGGAGAATTTTTCGACCATGATCTCTCTGCTGCTAAATATCACCCCTGACCACCTGGATCGATATCCCGACTACCAGGCCTATGTGCGATCCAAACTCAGCATCTTCAGGAATCAGGGGCCTGGTCAGTACGCCATTTTGAACGATGATGACCAAGTATTGTCTCAATTTGAACCGGCCGGAGGTGTATCTGTTCTCCGCTATGGGATGGAGAGGAGGGAGAACCGTCACGCCCACATGGAGGGTAAATCCATAAAGGCCCATTTGCCCGGTGAGAAAGAGGCGTCTTTTGGGCTGGAGAGATTCAAGCTCCCCGGGAGACACAACCTGGAGAATCTCATGGGTGTTATCCTGATCGGCCTGGTTTTGCATATCGGGCCCCGGACCATACAGCGCACCATACAGCAGTTCCAGGGGCTGCCCAACCGTCTGGAGCATGTGGGGCTCCTCAGGGGCGTGGACTTTTACAATGACTCCAAGGCAACCAATGTGGACGCCGCATCAAGGGCTGTTGTCACTTTTGACAGACCCATTGTCCTCATAGCTGGAGGCCGACACAAGGGAGCAGACTATTTGCCTCTGGTCAAGGCTGCAACAGGAAGAGTGAGAAAAGCCATATTCCTGGGTGAAGCCAAGCATATTCTGGCGGACGCCTTTGAAGGAATGATCCCTTTCGCCTTGGCTGAGGATATGAGGGATGCGGTGTCCCAATCCTTTTCATCATCTGAGCCCAATGATGTGGTTTTGCTGGCTCCTGCATGTTCCAGCTTTGATATGTTTACCGACTACGCCCACAGGGGAAGGGTCTTCAGAGAAGAAGTGGAAAGACTTGATCATGGCGAGTAAGAAGCAGGCACAAAGGAGATATGACTATTCGCTCCTCATTCCAACCCTCATGCTATTGGGTTTGGGATTGGTGACCATTTACAGTGCCAGCTCCCTCCTCGCGGCTCATAAGCTGGGAGATAGCTACTACTACCTGAAAAAGCAGGGGACGTTCTGTCTCTTAGGCCTTTGTTTGCTCATATTTGCCAAAAACATCCCCTGCCACTTCTACCGTAAGCTGATTTATCCCCTGCTTTTTCTGAGTCTGGCCCTTCTGGTCCTACTTTTTATCCCGGGGATGGGCGTGAAGATTGGAGGGGCCACGCGCTGGTTGCGTTATGCCGGTGTCTCTTTCCAGCCTTCAGAGCTGGCAAAGCTGTCTCTGGCCATTTACATGGCCTACTCCATGGCCAAGAAAGGCCCCAACATGGCCCTTTTTTCAAAAGGACTGACCCCCCATCTCCTTGTGGCGGGGACCTTCATGATTCTCATTCTTTTTCAGCCAGATCTGGGAACCGCGGTCATCATAGGTTGCTGGCTTCTGATCCTTGTTTTCGTGGGCGGCGTCAATATCTTTCATCTTCTGGCCGTGTTGCTCGTATCCATGCCGGTTCTCATGTGGTTTGTTTGGCAGGCAGATTATCGGCTGAAGCGATGGTGGGCCTTTCTCAACCCCTGGGAGGATCCACAAGGCCTCGGATTTCAGATCATTCATTCCTTCTTGGCTTTCGGTTCTGGGGGCATCTTTGGCGTGGGACTCGGGAACAGCAAGCAGAAGCTCTTTTATCTGCCAGAGCCCCACACAGATTTCATTCTTTCGATCATGGCCGAAGAACTGGGATTGGTGGGATTGGTCATCATCATTATCCTTTTCTCTATCTTGATCATGCGGGGTATCAAAATCTCCTTGAGTGCACGTGATCTGTATAGCAGCTATCTGGCCTTGGGAATCATCAGTTTCATTGGGCTTCAGGTCCTGGTGAATATGGGCGTTGTGATGGGCCTGCTCCCTACCAAGGGGCTCACGCTGCCCTTGATCAGTTACGGGGGATCATCCCTGGTGATCAACCTTGTGGGTATCGGCATTCTTCTTAGTATCTCGGCAAGGAGATAGAGGGAATTGGGAACGCAAACTGTGGAATGATGAAAGGGGGTCATCGGCAAGGGGAAGGAGGCGTTGGAAAGTGTGGGTAATAGCCAACTGAGAATCATCATAGCAGGCGGGGGCACAGGGGGTCACCTTTTCCCTGCAGTGGCTATCGCCAAGGAGATTGTTAAGCGATACGAAGCAGCAGACATTTGCTTTGTCACAGGCCGGAGGAAAATGGAGTCTGAGATATTAACCCGCTTGGGATTCCATCAGCAGGGCATCCATGTGGAAGGCATCAAGGGCCGAGGCTGGAAAAAGGGATTCATGGTCCTGATAAAGCTGCCATACAGCGTGTTCCAGTCCATTTCCATCTTGAAGAGATTCTCGCCCCATCTCGTTGTTGGGGTGGGGGGATATTCATCGGGCCCAGTCTGTTTAGCAGCCAGACTCATGGGTATACCCACGGCCATCCATGAGCAAAACTCCTTCCCCGGACTGACAAACCGACTGCTTTGCAGAATTGTAGACAAGGTTTTTGTCTCATTCGAAGAGAGCAGGCAACACTTCCCGGGCGGAACCCTTTATTTGACGGGTAATCCGGTTCGTGAAGAACTGCTTGCAGAACAGACGGACCCCAGGAAAAGGCACGAGAGATTTACCATCTTGGTGGTGGGAGGGAGTCTGGGAGCCCGGGCCATAAACAGGGCCTTCGTGGCCGCACTAGAGATTTTAAGAGAGAAAGGGAAAGATCCCGCCGTTATCCATCAGAGCGGTGAAACAGATTATGCCCATGTGGTTGAGGCGTATGAGCAGAGGGGACTTGAAGGAAAGATTATGCCTTTCATTGAGGACATGGCAGAGGCGTATCACCGGGCAGACATGGTGGTGAGCAGGGCAGGTGCTACCACGGTTTCTGAATTGGCCGCCCTGGGGAAACCCTCTATTTTAATCCCCTACCCTTTTGCGGCCAACAGGCATCAAGAAACCAATGCCCTTATGTTGGTTCGGGTAGGTGGTGCCGAGATGCTCCTTGAGCAAGAGCTGAGTGGTGAAAGTCTGGCGGCCCTCTTGATGAAATATATGGATGAGACGCGCGTTCTGGAGGAGATGGGCAAGCAGGCCGCAGAAGTGGGACGGCGTGATGCTGCCAAGGTCATTGTGGATCACCTGGAGGCCATGAGAGGGTGATGAATCACGTCCGTTGTCAGTGGTTGGTGGTCAATTACATTTGTAGTGTCACATACGCAGCGAAGTGATGAAAACATTCGGCAAGGCCAAACACATTCATTTTGTGGGTATAGGAGGTATCGGCATGAGTGGTATAGCCGAACTCCTGATCAATCTTGGATATGAGGTGAGTGGTTCTGATATTCAGGATTCCCCAGTGACCGCAAGGCTTGCCCGTCTCGGAGGAAAAATTTCTAAGGGACATAAAGGAAAAAACATAGGAGAAGCAGATGTGGTGGTCTATTCCTCAGCGGTTGCCAATGACAACCCTGAGATCATTGAGGCCAGAGAGAGATACATCCCCGTCATACCCAGAGCTGAGATGCTGGCAGAATTGATGCGTCTCAAGTATGGCGTGGCTGTTGCGGGTGCCCACGGTAAAACCACCACCACGTCCATGATCGCCTCCATATTGACCACCGCAGATCTGGATCCAACTGTGGTCATTGGGGGTAGGCTAGATATCTGGGGCGGCTCCAATGCAAAACTGGGTCAAGGGGATATCCTGGTTGCGGAGACGGATGAGAGCGATGGTTCTTTCATGGCCCTCTCTCCCACCATAGCGGTTGTGACCAATATGGACTATGAGCACATGGATTACTATGGCGATATGGATGCCATTCGGGAGGCCTTTATCAACTTCATCAACAAGATCCCATTCTACGGGCTCGCCATTATCTGTCTGGATAATGAAGAGATTCAGGCCATTATTCCCCATTTGAGAAAAAGGTATATCACCTATGGCACAAATTCCCAGGCAGACCTAAGGGCCACTAATGTAGAGCGGGACGGGTTAGAGGTGAATTTTGAGGTCCTCTACCACAACGACTCGTTGGGCCGTGTCCAGGTTGGGATACCGGGTAACCATAATGTGCTGAACGCCCTGGCAGCCATAGCTGTGGGTCAAGAACTGGATGTCCAAACACGAGACATAAAAGAGGGTCTCAAAACCTTGGGAGGCCTTGCCAGGCGCTTCCAGGTAAAAGGGGAAAAGGGCGGTACTCTTTTGGTGGATGATTATGGACATCACCCCACAGAGATCACCGCTGTTCTGGAAACGGCAAAAGAGTGCTGGCCCGAAAAACGCATCGTCGTTGTATTTCAGCCCCACAGATACACGCGGACAAAGGCACTGTATGACCGTTTTACCATTTGCTTTAACCAGGCCGATCTACTCATTGTCGCTCCCATATACCCGGCCGGGGAGAGCCCCATAGAAGGTGTGGATGCGGAATGGCTTTGCCAGGGAATAAAGGAACATGGCCACAGAGAGGTGAGCTTGTGTCAGCACCAGGATGAGATCTTGCAGGTCCTTTCAGGTCTTATCAAGCCTGGCGATCTGGTCATAACCCTTGGTGCAGGAGATATTTATCATGTGGGTGAGGAGCTGCTAAAGAAGCTGGGGGCAGGGAGCAAGGAGCGAAGAACATAGATGTTATTTGGCTGTTTGCACCTATCAGCTCCGTGCTCCACGCCCTATGCTCCATGCTAATATGGATGAAAGACAGAGAAGGGGATTGGTTGAAATCATGGGGGAGAGCGCTCAGTTGGACCGTGCCATGAGCGAGCACACCACCTTCCGCATCGGAGGCAAAGCGGAGGCGGTCTGCTTCGTCCATGAACTGGGAGAACTCCAACAACTGCTCATCTACCTCAACAAAGAGAATATCCCTTGCCTGGTGGTTGGTCGAGGCAGCAATTTGCTGGTGAGAGATGGGGGTTTCAAAGGAGTCGTAATAATCATGCGGGAGCACCTGGCGACCATCGAGCAGCACGAAAAGAATGACCAGATCCTGGTGGCTGGAGGAGGCCTCGCCCTCAGCGATCTCGTGAAGTACTGCAGCCAGAACGGATTAGGAGGATTGGAATTCCTCGCAGGCATACCCGGTACTGTGGGTGGAGCCGTGACCATGAACGCCGGCGCATTTGGAAAGGATATGGGAACTGTGGTCCAGAAAATTGAACTGGTGAATCGTCAAGGAGAACTTACATCAAGAGATCGTTCTGATTTAGCCTTTTCATACAGGGAATCGTCCATTCAGGAAGGAACCGTTGTGGTCAGAGCCAGTCTGCAAGGGACCCGGGAGAATCCCGAGATTGTCTCAAAACGGGTGGCAGAGTACTTAACAAGGCGAAAAGCGACCCAGCCTCTGGCGTATCCCAGTGCGGGTTCGGTCTTCAGAAATCCCCCCGATGACTATGCAGGAAGACTCATCGAAGAGACAGGATTAAAGGGAAAGAAGATCGGGGGCGCCATGATTTCACCCAAACATGCAAATTATATCGTGAATACAGGAGGCGCCAGGGCGGAAGATGTCTTGGCCCTCATGGAAATGGCAAAAGAGAAAGTAAGGGCAGAGACGGGAATAGAACTGGAACCTGAGATAAGGGTGGTGGGCGACTAGACAGAGTCTCACATGAAGAAAAAACCGAGAAAAACAAGATCCGTTTTAAGGAAACAGGCCGTCAAGAAAAGGAAGCGAAAGACCTCTTCCAATATGTGGAGGGCAACGCGTTTCCTCTTTTCCTACTCTTTCAAATTCTCCTGTCTGCTGGCTGGGCTAGTGCTCATAAGTCTTATGTTTCTATATCTCTATGAAAACCTGCTCACGTCTCCTTATATCCGACTTGAACGGGTTATTGTTAACGGGGTTGATGAAAAGCTGAGGCATGCCTTGCTGAAAATGTCCGAGCTAAAACCTGATACCAGTTTGTTGTCAGTCCGATTGGATGAATTGAAACAGAGAATGGAAAAGCATCCCTGGATCAGATCGGTCAACCTTGAAAAACGTTTTCCCCATACCTTAGTCATTAAGGCGGAAAAGGAGAAACCTTGTGCAATCGTTGTCATGAGCAACTTCCATTACATGAATCGATGGGGAAACATTTTTAGGAGAGTGGATAAGGGCGAACGCATGGATTTTCCATTGGTCACCGGTATATCCACGAGCGGGAGCGATAGGGAGAAGCAACTGCAATTGGCAGCCGGTGTGCTGAGGGTTCTTGAAGCGGAAAAGGGCCCATGGTCTCTGGCCCAGCTATCTGAAGTCCATGTCGAAAAGACTGGACATATTTCCCTCTACTTCCTCTCCTTGCCAGTCGTTATTGAGCTGGAGGGGAATCAATTGGAGAGAAAAATGGGGGACTTGAAACGGCTTGTTGAACATCTTAAAAGGACCGGTCGCATTCATATGGTGAAACGTATAAATCTGAATTATAGGGAGGGCGCCGTAGTCTCATACAAAAACGATGGCGTTGTCAGTTGATAGTTAGCAGGTCCGTTCTCCTTTATTTCTTAAAAAAAATTACTGACTAACCTTAACTGACTCGTAAAAAGTCAAGAATGGGACGGCAAAGTAAAAAGCTCCAAATGCAAGGCTTGCGAATCTTGAGGAATGAGGCGTACTTACAGTACGCCGCAGTGATTTACCCTGTTAGATAATGACAATCGGAACGCCTCCAATCTGTAAGATGTGGTATCACCCACTGATACCCCGAATAGGTGTTAGCACGTATCTAACAGGGCGGGGATGAAGCATAACGCAGCCCTTCGGCTTTGCTCAGGGCCGTGAGCATGTCGAACGGCAGTTGGACTTTTTACGAAGCCGTCAACCTTAACTGACCTTCGTTTTAAGGAGCTAGGATCATGGCCGGAGAAATCATTGTAGGCTTGGATATCGGAACAACAAAGATATGTGCTGTTGTGGGTGAACTCCAGCCTGATGGGATCGAAATTGTCGGTATTGGCAGTCACCCTTCTGAAGGCCTCAGAAAGGGGGTGGTGATTAACATCGAAAGAACGGTCAATTCCATAAAAGAGGCCATAGAAGAAGCAGAGACCATGGCAGGTTGTGAGATAAGCTCTGTCTATGCCGGCATAGCCGGCGGACACATCAAGGGATTCAACAGCCATGGCGTAATCGCTCTCAAGGAAAGAGAGGTCACCAAGAATGATATCGACAGGGTGATCGAGGCGGCCAGTGCGGTGGCCATTCCTATGGACCGTGAGGTGATCCATGTCTTGACTCAAGAGTTTATCATAGATGAACAAGATGGCATCACTGATCCCCTTGGCATGTCCGGCGTTCGCATGGAAGCAAAGATCCATATCGTCACTGGTGCGGTCACATCAGCACAGAACATCATCAAGTGCGCCAACAGGGCCGGCTTGGATGTGTGTGATATTGTGCTCGAATCGCTGGCATCCAGTGAAGCGGTACTCTCTGAGGAAGAACGCAACTTGGGCGTGGCCTTGATCGACTTCGGCGGCGGAACAACAGACATGGCCATCTTTTCACGGGGTTCCATCAAACACACCTCCGTCCTAACCCTGGGCGGGGACAATCTCACCTATGACATTGCCATAGGGCTTAGAACACCGAGAATCGAGGCTGAAAAGATAAAAATAAAATATGGATGTGCCATGTCCTCTATGATCGGAAAGGATGAGACCCTTGAGGTGCCTGGAGTGGGAGGCAGAAAACCAAGGGTCTTATCAAGGCAGGTCTTGGGGGAGATTCTGGAACCGCGGGTTGAAGAGATACTTACCCTTATCCAGAATGATTTACTCCGATCGGGCTATGATGATCTGATCAATTCTGGGGTGGTCATCACCGGCGGAACCGCAGAACTCCACGGGGTCACAGAAATGGCTGAACAGGTATTCAATGCACCTTCACGTACAGGCTATCCACTCGGGATCAGAGGCCTTGCGGAGGTAGTCAACAAACCCATGTATGCAACGGCGGTAGGGCTTGTCCTCTATGGAGGCAACAGAAATCGGGAGGGCAAGAAATTCAGGATAAGGGATACAAACATCTTTGGCCGAGTCATGGAGAGGATGAAAAGATGGTTCAAAGATGTCATTTAGCCCCCATTGAGCGAAAACGCTCAACAAATAACGCCTGATCGAGTTTTGACTCGATTAGGCTTTAACATACCCCTTTTTTCGGGGAATCATACCTAGGAGGGACATTTATGAAGATTGAATTCGTTGAAGAGAAAGAAAAAGGTAAGATGTACAACGCCAAGATAAAGGTCATTGGCGTTGGCGGAGCTGGCGGAAATGCCATAGACAATATGATTGCCACCAAGCTCCAAGGGGTTGAATTTGTAGCGGCCAATACGGACAGCCAAAATCTTGAGCGCTCTTCCTGCACCAAAAAGATACAGCTTGGTGCATCCATAACTAGAGGGCTCGGAGCAGGCGCTGATCCGGAAGTGGGCCGCTTGTCAGCCGAAGAATGCATTGATGAGCTCAGGGAGACCATCGACGGATCTGATATGATCTTTGTCACGGCAGGCATGGGTGGAGGAACAGGAACTGGCGCTTCTCCGGTCGTGGCGCGTGAAGCTAGGGACCTGGGCGCTCTCACCGTAGCAGTGGTGACCAAGCCTTTTAAATTTGAGGGTGACAAGAGGATGAACAGGGCATTGGAAGGGATACAGGATCTAAAAAAAGAGGTGGATACCCTGATTATCATTCCCAATGACCGCCTGAAAATCATAGCAGACAAGAACACCCCCTTCAAGGAACTCATTGTCCTAGCCGATGAGGTGCTCCTTCACGCGGTCAAAGGAATTTCTGATCTGATTATGAGCAGTGGCTTTATTAATCTGGATTTTGCGGACGTGAAAAGGGTGATGGAACAGATGGGAACCGCCATTATGGGTACGGGAAGGGCAAGTGGCGAGAACCGGGCTGCTGAAGCGGCACAGAAGGCCATTAACAGTCCCCTTCTTGAAGATGTGTCCATAAGTGGTGCAAGGGGTCTCCTAATGAACGTCACAGGGCCTCCGGACATGACCATGGAAGAGATCGATCAGGCCTCCAGCTATATCAAACAAGAGGTGCATGAAGATGCGGACATCTTCTGGGGCGTGGTTTTCGACGACTCCCTTGGGGAGGAGATCCAGATAACCGTCATCGCGACGGGTATAGAAAGGGAACATTACGATAAGGTGGTCAGACTTAGGGATGTGACCCCGGAGGATGCAGATGACGCATGGACGGTTAAACTGAACGGAGAGGTCCTGGAAACACCCACTTTCCAGAGGGCGGAAGAGGCGCCATCTCGAGCGCATAGAGAAGAATTGAATTACAAGAAAAAGGGTCTTCTCAAACGGACCTTCTTCAGAGATAGTCTCGATTATCCAACCTTCCTCAGGGCTAAGGCCGATTGATTGAGAGAGTGGGAATGCGAAATTTGAGTCCAACTCTATTCTGTCATTGCGAGGAGTCCTGCAGCTCGCAGGACGACGAAGCAATCTCCTGATTTCTGAGCGCAAGGCAGAACGGAGTTAATTTGTGCTCACCATATTCTTTTGTGCTTACTGCTCTCTACATACTGCTTCCTTTATTTGTGGAGCTACGCTCGTGTCGGACAAGATCGTTTCCCTGTACCGGGCCAGATTGGCTAGGGAAAAAGGAGTTATCAGAAAGGATTGGGGCGGAAAAATCTCCATAGGTCTAGCCTTCCCTAATCATTATCGGATCGGCATGTCGAATCTGGGGTTTCAGATCGTGTACCAGCTTTTGAATGCAAAAGAGAATGTGGTTGCCGAGCGTTTTTTTCTACCCGATGACGGAGAAATGTCCCTCTATCTTGAATCGGGTAAGGGCCTCCTCTCCATCGAATCCCAGTCTCCACTCCTGAGATTCGACCTCGTGGCCTTCTCCCTCTCCTTTGAGAATGATTATCCCAACATCTTGAAAATCCTCCAGCTGGGCAAAATCCCTCTCCTATCCGATGAGAGGGACAATTCCGATCCTGTTGTCATGGCCGGAGGGATTACCACCATTATGAATCCAGAGCCCTTAAGCCCCTTCTTTGACCTTTTCCTCTTGGGCGAGGCAGAGGCAAGTCTTGAAGAATTCATTGGCCTATTCATAGATGTTATGCCCACCCTCGAGAGCAAGCAAGAAGTCTTAAGAACGCTTGCGCAAAATCTAGATTCCCTCTATGTCCCTTCGCTTTATCACATTGAATACCACACTAGTGGAACCATCAAATCCATGGAACCCGCCGATCCCCGTATTCCTGAAAAGATAAAGGTGGCGCGTCATCTTGATGCAGATGCTCCGGTAGCCATCTCTGGTATTATGACACCGGATACGGAGTTCGCTGACAGGGTCCTCATTGAACTGGGCAGGGGTTGCGGACGGTCATGTCGGTTCTGCGCCGCAGGTTATGTTTACCGACCCCCAAGGATGCACAATGAAGCCCAGTTGCTCTCTCGGGTAGAGGAAGTCATGGAAGAACATGACCATGTGGGTCTGCTGAGTGCGTCCGTGTCAGATACGCCAGGCATAGCGCATATAACAGGGCAGATAGTAGAGAAAGGAGGGCGTTTTTCCGTCTCCTCATTACGCGCCGATTCATTAACCGAAGAGTTACTTGACCACTTGAGAAGCGCAGGACAGAGGAGTGTGGCTATCGCCCCGGAGGCCGGCTCTGAAAGACTTCGCAGGGTGGTGAACAAACAATTGACGCAAGATCAAATCATCAACGCAGTTCGACTCATCGCGCAAAAGGGCGACTTCACTCTCAGGCTCTATTTCTTGATCGGCCTGCCCACAGAGACCCATGAAGATGTGACCCAGATCTTAGATCTGGTCAAAACCATCAAGCATTATCTTATTAAAGAATCGAAAACCCGTGGGAAAATAGGCCAGATAAAACTGAGCGTGAACTGTTTCATCCCCAAACCATTTACACCCTTCCAGTGGTTTCCCATGGAGAACGTTTCCACCCTGAAAGAGAAGCAGAAATGGTTGAGAAAGGCCATGGGCAAAGAAGGAGGCGTTAAGGTAAATTTTGACGTGCCCAAATGGGCCTACATCCAGACCCTGTTGGCCATGGGGGATAGGCGGGTTGGATCCCTGCTTTTGTCGGCCCACAAACGCAATGGGGACTGGACCAAGACCTTCCGCGCCTCTGAACTCAATCCCGATTTTTTCGTCCACAGGATTAAGGAGCCTGACGAAATCCTTCCATGGGACTTTATAGATCACGGCATCTACAAAGAGTATTTGATCAAGGAATATAAACTCGCTCTAAAGGAAAAGGAATCTGAGATCTGTAAGGTGGGATCATGCGATCGTTGCGGTGTGTGCAGCCTTTCATATTGAATGACTGACTGCCCCTCCACGCACACTGCATAAGAATCAATTATCCACTTTCCCATCGTGTATGATCCATCCAGGTAAAATCTCTTATGCTTCGCCTTGAAGTATCTTGAGTTCCTCCTCTCCAACCACTTCCAGTAGAACTTCTCCCAGGACTTGGGCGCATTCACCCACAAAACGAGTACATTCATCCCGCCGTCCATCTACTCGGCGGGCCTTCACATCTTCCGGATCATACCAGTTGCAATGGGAGATGGTTTGACAGCTGGTATCGCCATATTTCTCCACTGCCCTCTCTTTCAAGCGATCGTAAACCAATCGAATCGTGGAGGCCAGGCGGGCATCTTCCATTTCATCCAGGGTGGCCCTACCAAAAAGGCATCCTATGGCCATAGCAGTGCCGGCTATGGCGCCGCAAAAATCTCCTCGATAGCATCCTCCAGTCATTCCCGCCACGGTCCTCATGGCAGTATCCCTCTCTTCTTCTTCCCCAATCATGTCCAGGCCCACGGCCAGAATGGCCTGCGCTCAATAAATATCGTTTGCAAAAAGATCCATCGCCTTTTCACGCATCATCTCAGGCGTAACCATGACTCTTATTCTCCTTTCAGGTTATAAAATCGCTTTCGTGATTTTATAGCTCGTCCCACTGCGGCGGACTCAAAAAAAGAAATTCCCATAAAATCAAGTTAGACAAGCCGTCATGCAGACCGGCCTTGAAAGTCAAAAGGGGTAAGTTTATTGGGGGAGGAGTATAGAAAGAATTGGGTTTGTGTCAAGGGAAAAGGGCCACGCCAAACTCATCGACTTACAACGCGGCTCCGGATTCCCTTGGATGCTAACTGCGTAAGCTGTTTTTCTGCACGTGCCTTCTGGTAAAAGGCTCCTGCATAGAGCAGAGATTCACCATTGACCCCAGCGATGACGTAGGGACTGTATCCAAGCTTTGAAAGGGTGAGCCTTTTCCTATTGAGCTCGTACTTAGAATTGTAGACACCTATGAGGTTAGCATACGCCGTGCGTTTCGATCTTGCATCTGTTATCTGTTTTTCATTTATATATGCTTCAGCCTCTTCTTTCTTTGCAAAATACCCGGTAAAAATCCTGAACCATACGCCCTTCTCTCCAAGATCCACTTCCACCCAATAAGGAGAAAGGCCCTTCTTTTCATACATAGATACTGCTTTTTTGGCGCGTTCAGGGGAGCCATATGATCCGAGGTAAATGGAATACGGGTATGATACAGGGGGCTTTGCCGGTACACGGCTGCCAGGAGCTGAGGCCTTCCTCTTTTGTGTATGTGCGACAGCCTTGTCAGGTGCTTCAACGACAGGCCTTGGAGAGGCTTTAACGGCAGGGGGATGATACGCTTTAGCAGCAGGCTTCTGAGAGTTGTCAAAAGCCGGTATGTGAGGGTGTTCACCAGCAGGTTTATGAGACTGTTTAACAACGGGTCTGTAAGATTGTTTGGTAGCCGGTTTATGAGGCTTTTTAACAATTAAAAGGTTTTTCTGGGGGGCCGCTTCTTTCGACTGCGGAGAGCTCTCATTTTTTGGCATAGGTTTGCGTGCAATTTGGGAAGGTTTTTTGGCCGGCTTTTTGCCCACATTTTTTGCCTCTTCCGGCTGAATAATTCCCTTAATCTTCGAAGATAAGGAGGCTATGATTTTGCTAATATCCTTTGAGAGTGGGATGGCTTCTTTCTTTATCGATCTCAAGGACTCTGTGATTTTACCAAAATCACCTGCGCTCTGGTAATAGAAATACGAACCTGCCAATGCAAGGAATAGAACAAATGCCAACACTGTTCTTCGTTTGCTTGATGCCGCTTTGGGTTGCCTTTTGGACATTCTTTTTCTCCTCCTACTCTTCTTCGCTTTTACTATGGCCTTGAGATTGGCTTTTTCTGATTTTTCATACTTAATGGGAGACTGGTATGTCTTCTCTGTGTCGCTGGGGGGCTTTCCATCACTTCTGGGTTGATCTTGTTTGAGCGTTTCTATGGTTTCTGCATCACTGGGTTTTTCTTCTGTTTCGGATTTCACGACTTTGGGTGCTTCATCCTTTTTGGATGATTTGGGTTTTTCCCGTTTTTGCCTACTCTTCTTCTCATATTTTTCAGCTTCATCTTCCAGGTTATCTCTCCTGAAAAGAATTCTCAGTGCCTTACCAAAAAGAGAATCGAATATTTCTCTGGTGTCAGAATATTTTTTCTCATCTACCTGGTATTTTACGATTTTCCGGGTCATATCCACACCGTCTTCAATCGGTCTGGACCCAAAAGCTGAACCCCCGATCCGCACATATTGGAAAGAAGGGGGTTTGATATTCGGTACGATTCCCGCAGATTGCTCAAGGATTCCGGGAACTATTCATTAAATGAATAGTATATACCCCAAAAAGCTTTTTGTCAAGAATTCTAAAAGGTTACATGGTTTGAATGAAAGACACAGGGGCAAGCTACCTGGGAAGAATAATAATTTCTTGGTGTGCTTTGGAAGTGCATCAAATCAGGGATGCAAAAGAGAGAAGATTCACCAGCAAACCGAGAAATGGGATTCTCAAGTGCGACCCCTCAGATTTCCGGTGGGTATGATAGGGCCAGGGTGATGATTCATAGTTAATATGAGAATTAAGCAAACTTTAACAGGGAGAGGTTGCCGCGGGCTGGCTCCCACTGTTAAGTTGAAATTTGTAGACTACCATTATCATGACTGGCCTCACCTAACCCCAACATCTTGTGGATTTAC
>DAOVAK010000315.1 GCA_030671095.1 Deltaproteobacteria bacterium
ATCAATAAAGTAACCTATGAGGAGGGGTATATCTCCACGTCTTTCTCTCAGCGGGGGGAGATGAATTTTCATGACGTTTATTCGGTAGAACAGATCCTCTCGAAATCTGCTTTCTTCCACTTCCCAATACAGGTCTTTGGACGTGGCCGCAATGACCCGCACATCGATCTTCTTTGAGCCGGTTGATCCTAAAGGTGTGATCTCCTCTTCCTGGAGCACCCGGAGGAGTTTCACTTGAAGTGACAGAGGGAGTTCTCCAATCTCATCCAGGAAAATGGTGCCTCCATCAGCCTCTTCAAAACGACCCGGCTTATCTTTGGTGGCATCGGTAAATGCGCCTTTTTTGTATCCAAACAATTCACTTTCAAGGAGATTCTCCGGAATACCGCCGCAGTTTATGGAAACCATGGGGGCTGAGGACCTGCCTCCATCGGAGTGGACTGCTTTGGCAATCAACTCCTTGCCCGTTCCACTCTCTCCTGTAATCAGGACCGTCGTCTTATGGTCGGCCACTTTTTCCACGAGATCAAAAACCTGGGCCATGGCTTCGCTTCTGGCCACAATGTTCCCAAAAGAATACTTCTGCTCTATCTTCTTTATTTTGTCTTGCAGAATGATATTTTCTCGCTTGAGACGTTCCCTTTCCTCAGCCTTTTTCAAGGTCAAAAGGACTTCATCTTGTTTGAATGGCTTTGAGATGTAGTCGTATGCTCCGATCTTCATGGCCTCTAATGCCGTATCAATCGTTCCATATGCGGACATCATGATGAAGGTCTGTTCAGGATACTTCTCCCTGGATTTCTGCAGAAAGGTCATGCCGTCCATGTTGGGCATTCTTAGGTCGCAGAGGATAAACGCAAAATCATTCTTTTCCATCAAATCAAGGCCCTCAGCGCCATCGGCCACTGTCTCCGCATTGTATCCAGCCTTGTTCAGCATGACCTGAAGCATGTGTCTCATGTTTTTCTCATCGTCGACAACGAGGACACGTTTCCCAGCCACGATTATTCTCCCTCTTCCTTTCCGTAAAGGGGAAGGTTTAATGTGATAGTGGTGCCTTTTCCCTCGGCGCTTTCAGCAGAGATGGTTCCACCGAGCCCTTCAATGATCCTGTAACTTACAGAAAGCCCCAGGCCTGTACCATCTCCAGGTTCTTTGGTCGTGTAAAAGGGGTCAAGGATATGCGTAAGCTCCTCTTCTGGTATGCCAGGTCCATTATCTGTGAATCTCAATTCAATGGAACCGTCCGTATTTTGACTTCTTATGGTAAGGGTTTTCTCAGAGCCATCTTCTTCTGAAGGTTCTTTTCCCGAGAGGGCATCAGCCGCGTTCATCAGGATGTTCAGAAAGACCTGTTGCAATTGATCAGGGTCTGCAAAAATTGTATCAGTCGATGCCTCCAATACCAAGTCGATCCGAACGCCCTCTACTGTGGGCTGAGGTTGAAGCATGTCCACCGTTGTCTGGATCATGTCATGGACGCGGGTCTCTTCCTGTGTTCCGCCTGAGGGTCGGGAAAAATCAAGAAGCTGTCCAATAATGCGGTTAATCCTTGTTATTTCCGACTCGATTCGATCCAAGAAATCCTCTTTCTCTTTATCTGATATCTCCCCTTTCCTGATCAAATCGAAATATCCAAGGATGATGCCTATGGGGTTTCCAATTTCATGGGCTATGCCTGCTGCCAGACGGCCGACAGAGGCAAGCTTCTCTGATCTTATGATTTCATTCTGTGCCTGTTGAAGTTCCTTGTTGGCCTGCTCCAGAGAAGAAATATGGTCCTGTAGTTCTTTTTTGTTCTCATCCAAGCGCTTTAGCATATTGCTAAGGGAGCGGGAGAGTTTTGCTATCTCATTCCTTGAGGTCTCGTCGGCCAGTGGCAAGAGCTCTCCTTCCTCGTATTCTTCAGCCATGTCTAGAATATTATGGATCGGCTTCACCACGATTCGAGAAAGAAGGTATATCCCGACCAGGGCAAGTATTATGGTATCCAAGATGATGTAGAGGAGGATCACCTTCTCTGATCTTCTAATGGTCTGGTAGACGGGAGCAAGGGATGCACTTAGGGTGATGCCACCTATAGGTCGGCCTGCGTAGAGAAGGGGTTCTGAAATTCTGACCTCCTCTTGCCCCAGCCATATGACCCCCCACGTACTTCCACTGAAATTGACTGATCCTATTCCGGTTTCCATGGCGTCCCTGGTTATGGACGTGTAATGTTCTCCGGCTTCCGCTAATGTACCCGTGGTGAAGATGAGATTCCCCTTGCGGTCGACAATCGTCGAACCCGCGAAATCTCCTTCAGCAAGGAGCTTTGTGATACCCCCCCTGAGTTGAGGATCTAATCTGAGATTCGCTAATTCAGTTTTCTTGTGGCTGATCAGTTGTCCCAGATTTTGCTCGAGGGCACGGATCAGTAACCGCCCTGAGCTTATCCTGGCTCGGATAAGATCCCTTTCCGCGAATTTCACCATGACCACGTTGATCAGGAGCATGGCGGATACAATCAGGAAGATCAAATGGGATAGTATCCCTGTTCTGAGACTATAAATGGGAAGTTTCAAGATACGACCCTGCTACCAAAGGTTAGGTAATAAGACCACAAGTGTCTGAGCTCTGTCCCGAAAAAGAGATATACCAGGGTCCCCAGAACGAGGAACGGACCGTATGGTATTGTCTCACTAAATCTTCTGCGCGTGAGCAAAAGGGAGCCTCCACCAATAATGGCACCTGTCAGGGAAGAGATGAGTACGATGTAGGGTAATGCCAGATACCCCATCCATGCGCCGATCATGGCCAGGAGTTTCACATCACCCAGACCCATTCCCTCCTTGCCTCTCAGCCACTTAAAAACAAGGCCGATAAGATAGAGGGATCCGCCACCCACTACTATACCGATCAAGGAATCCTTCCAAGAGAGGCCGTTCAATCTAAAAACAGAGGTGGCTGCCAGCCCCACCAAAATCCCGGGTAGAGAAATGACGTTCGGTATGATTTTGTGACTGAGATCAACAAAGCTGACGATGATCAGAGCGGCGGAAAAGGCGAGGAACAGGAAGTATTGTGGACCCAGGCCATATCTGAGGAAGAGGGCCGTACTCAATAATCCTGTCAGCATTTCAACAATTGGATAACGTATGGGAATAGGATGGCGGCAGGACCTGCATTTGCCCAAGAGAACGACGTAACTGACGAGCGGAATGTTGTCATAGAACTTGATCCTTGCACCGCAATGGGGACAACTGGAAGGTGGATAAATGATGGATTTTCCTTGGGGGATTCGATGGATACAGACGTTGAGAAAGCTTCCCAATATAAGGCCAAACAGAAATGAGAATACGGTCATTATGGCGTCTGAATCCATTGTTGGTTCCTTACCGTGGCTTCTCTCCGCTCCGGAATTGAAATAGTGGGAAACTGGAAAGGTGGACGGATGGGTTTGAGGTAAAAGAGGTGATAGATTATGGTTCCCTTCATTTGCTCCCAATAAAATGCTGCAATATTCTAACATCCCGAATTTATTATTACAAGATGCTTGTCACGAAGAGGCTGCCAAGCACATGGAGTAGTGGAGTGAAACCAGAAGTCGGAGGTCAGCCGCCTTCGTTCTAACTTCGGCGCGCCAGGGAGGTCAGAGTTTCAGAAGGCAGAAGAGTGAAATCAGATGACAGATGACGGAAGACAGACGACAGTAGTCAAGACAAGGAAAACAACAGGCGGGAAAGGCGAGAAAGGATGAAAGCAGAGCCTCAGAAGACAGAAGACAGTAGACAGAATACAGAAGACAGAGGTCAGAAGACAGAAGACTGAAAAAAGATTGTCACGAAAACACCCTTCGACTGAGCTCAGGGCAAGCGAAAGTAAGAAAACACGAAAAGTTTTTTAGACAGGATTGACAGGATTTCACGGATAAGAACAGGGATCGCTTAAAAGTGGCTTGAAGAAGCTATCTCGGATAGAAACAAGCTAGCTTTTTTCTATCCGTGAAGCTTCCCAAGCGCCTTGATTTAAGTCATCAAGGCCTCCCCGCACTAGAATGCGGGGAGCTTTTAAGCGATTCCTTAAGGCCATCCCAAATAATATCTGCGGAATCTGCGGAATCTGCGTCCAAAGAGTCTCTGAGAATTGAGTCACCAATTCTTCGTGTTTTCATAATTTCGTGCTTTCGTGATAAATTTTTCGGTTGTTTCTCGGTTTCGTGATAAATTCCTGGTTCTTGAAAGCTTGGGGATTTTTTCACTCCCACCAAGCCGATTGACAAGAGGATCCTTTATCGGATAAATAGAAGGATTATGGTACTCTCCATTAATTCTCAAAATCCCCAGCAGCGTCTCATCAACAGAGTCTGTGAAATCCTGGATAAAGGTGGGCTGATAGCTTATCCCACGGATACGTTCTATGGGATAGGATGTGATCTCTTCAATAAGAAGGGTATAC
>DAOVAK010000485.1 GCA_030671095.1 Deltaproteobacteria bacterium
TATGAAGATGAAGTAAGCCTATTCCTTTGGTCAGCCCTCCTTCTCTTTCTCATCCGTTCCTCTAATATCATTTTCAATAATTTTGCCGAGACAGCCTTTCTTAAGCGGTTTGGGGTAGAGTACCTGCCCATGATCTTCATAATCAATTCCATAAGCACCTTTTTCATCATGGGCTTAATCGCTGGCATCATGAGTCGGCTACCGGGAAATCGTCTTTTGTCCTACATGCTCGTGATATGTGGCACGACCGTGGCTGGACTTCGTTTTGTGGTCCCTCTCGGGTTCGAAATTCTCTATCCTATCCTCTATATTTTGAAGGCCCAATATGAGGTCATGTTGGGACTCTTTTTCTGGAATCTTGCCAATGATCTCTTCAATACAAGGCAATCCAAGCGCCTGTTCCCTCTCATCACCGCAGGCGGTGTGATGGGAGGGGTTATTGGAAGTTTTGGGACCCCCTTTCTCGCAAAGACGATCTCCATAGATAATCTCATGTTTATCTATCTGGGCACGACCCTGATCGGGGCCGCGGTGGTCCGACGCATGGGCACATTATTTCCCACCCTGCTCCCTGCAGAGGGAAAGACCAAAAAGGTGAAGAAACGCCTTTCCTTGAAAGAGGAGTTCAAGAGGGTCTTCCCCATTATCAAAGAATCGGCCTTGGTAAAGATCCTCATCCTATTGACGCTCCTGCCCAACGTGGTCATTCCCATCATTAATTTTCAGTTCAACTACGCCATAGACGATGCATTTGCCACAGAAGGGGGGATGATCGAATTCTTCGGTTTTTTCCGAGGCGCACTAAATGGAATTAGCTTTATCATCCTTCTGTTTGTGGCGAGAATCTATGGTCGATTGGGTCTTCCCATTGCCCTCATGTTTCACCCCTTCAATTATGTGATCGCCTTCCTCGCCTTTCTATTCAGGTTTGATGTCTTCTCTGCCATGTATGCGCAGTTCACAACAAGGGTTTTGAGGAACACCATCAACAATCCCGCAAGGGGCATCTTGATGGGGCTTTTTCCCGCAGAATATCGGTCTCTGATCAGGCCCTTCTTGAGGGGTACCGTGGTGAGGGTCGGCACGTTACTGGGATCAGGGATAATCATTGCTGGCACAGGAATATTCCACCCCCGGTTCCTTTCCCTGATCGCCCTTGTTTTTATGGGGGGCTGGATTGCCACAACGTTTGTTTTTAAGAGATCCTACTCACGGATCTTGTTGGACCTCATATCCAGGAACATGCTGGATCTGAAATCCCAGGAAGAACAGGATGTGGGCCGTATCTTCTTGGATAAAAAGATCCAATCTCAGCTCTTGGATGCCTTCCTATCTTCCAGGGGGAATACCTGTCTCTGGTACGCCAAGCTGATCAAATCCTTGGGCATGAAGGATCTGGATGCCCACATCCTCTCCATCATAAAAGATCAGGATGACCGGACCAAAATAGGCTTACTCTCGCTTCTTTCCCCGGATGCGGGGGATGGCGCCATAGGCATAATAGAGGCGTTGGCAGATCCGGATAAACCAGATTTGAGTATTGCGGCCCTAAAGGCGGCCGCCCAACTCCCGCCGGATCTCTCCTCCCACTTCTTAAGGAGAGTCTTTGAATCAGTCGACAATCCTGAATTGAAGGCCTATGCCGTTATGGGTCTCTACCGTCAAGAGCCGCAAACATACAAGAGGGTTATCGATTCCTGGTTGGCCTCAGAGGAAATGGCTGAGCAAAGGGCCGGAATTATCTCTGCCGGGTCCTCAAACAACAGGGAGTATGCCCCCATCTTGCAAAACATGCTGGAGAAGGTGGAGGATGAATCCCATATTTCTCTTGTCCTGGAAGCACTTCATCAACTAGAGGCCCCTGACATGGATGCCCTCGTCTTTCCTTACCTGGGGCATTCATCCGAACGGGTCCGTCAGGCGGCCCTGGACGCCTTCACCGTGGAGGATGATAACGCCATAAGGGCCGTAATTCCCTTGTTGGGGGATAGATCGCCGGGCGTGCAGGACCTGGCCAGGGTGAAGCTTCAAGAGTCTTCGTACCAGAATGCGGAACTTCTCATTGAATCCCTTGTCATACCCAACCGTAAGCTCCGGGAGGGGGTTTTTTCTCTGCTGGAATCCCTAGAGATAAAGGACGTGGATGTCTTCCGTTTTGCCCGTTCTCAGCTGGAGAGGGCTTATAGAAATCTGGCTGAGGCTGAGGCCCTTCGTCCCCTTGGAGAGGGCAAGGAGAGGGACCTGCTGGTTGATCATCTGGTTCAGAAAAAGAATGCAAGACTAGAAACCATCCTGAGGGTCCTGGCTACCCAGGATCGATCAGGACGGATGCGCATTGTGTGGAGGGGCATATACTCTGCCGATTCTCGGCAGAAGTCAAATGCCATTGAAGCCCTAGAAGATTTGGTGGGTCATTCCCTATCAAAGACGATGTTGCCCCTCGTGGAGGATCTCTCTCCATCCGAGTGCCTGGCTATCGGAAGAAAGGATTTTGAACTCCCGGATTTTGATTCCAATGGGGAAATCCTGTATCACCATCTCCTTGGCAAATACGACTGGGTCACCGTGGTGTTAGCCCTTTACCTCATTGGAAAGCAGGCATTTGACGGTGTTGACAAGGAGATTGTCGAAGACTTGGCAAAATCGAACAACCCATATATCCAACAAATGGCTCAGAGCGTTGTGAGTGGACAACTAACACATGCTCACAGTGAGGAGGCTGACATGGAAATGAGCAGCAGCATCCCCGACAAGATTCTCAGGCTAAGGGGCATCCAGATATTTGAGGGCCTCTCCGTCAGTGAACTGGCCGCGATTGCCTCAGTGACGGAAGAGGTGGTCCATCCCCTAGGTACAGTGGTTATTAAAGAGGGCGAGACGGGAGAAACCATGTACATGATCATTGGGGGTGAGGTATCCGTCAACAAAAGCCAAGAAAGGGGCTCGGAAATCGAACTGGATCGCATCCTCGCTGGGGACTATTTTGGAGAGATGGCCCTCTTTGAAGACGTGGTGCGGTCTGCCACAATTCGTACGGAAGAAGAGACCCGTCTTCTGGTCCTCCATAAGCAGGAATTTACTGAGATCGTCAGGGAATACCCCAAAATCGCCCTTCACATATGTAGGATTTTGAGCCAACGTATACGTGTCTTACATGAAAAGATAAAGCGTGAGGAGAAACAGATCGAGGATCTGGACGCGAGCTGTAAAGTGGAAGAGTAGATT
>DAOVAK010000628.1 GCA_030671095.1 Deltaproteobacteria bacterium
GTGAAGGAGAAATTCCCGGAAGATTTCTTCAGATTTGTGGCCCCTGAAGGGGTTAAGGTTATCGAACAGGAAGGGTAATTCACTGCAATCCCCTTTGTCCACTGTAACGCCCTCCTCCCCCTCTCAAGTCAGGCACCGCCCAGATTTCGACCACCGCTCCAATGCACATTAGGTATGGCCTGTTCCCGGAGGGAGGGAATGGGCCATGCCTAGTGTGTTATGATATGTACATCGAAGGGTTGGCTTGAATCGCGGTTAGTGGGCCATGACGCGAGAAAGTGTACGACCCACCTTTTTGAGGCTTTCCAGACTATCAGCCGGCAGGAAATAGTCCACATAGGGAAGTGCTGTTTGCATCCCCTGACAGATCGGCTTGTATTCCGTGTCCCCTGCCACGGGATTTAACCAGATGATGCAACAGACCTTCTGGCTCAGAATCTCCATTTCTCTTCTCAAAGGTTCCTTTCCGCCCAGATCCCAACCGTCACTCAATATGACTACCACAGTCCGCTTGTTGAGAAGCCTTTGCGCATACTCCTGATTGAACTGATGCAGAGAATAGCCGATTCTTGTCCCCCCTGACCAGTCGGGGACTTCTCGGGAAATCCGCTCCAGGGCCTTATCCAGGTCAAACCGTCTTACAAAAGGGGTAATGGGCGTAAGGGAGGTGGAAAAGACAAACACCTCAGCCTTAGACCCCACCCCTTTCAGTCCCATGATAAACGGCGTCACGAAACGGGCGTAGCGGTCCATCGAACCACTCACATCAACCAAGATGACCAACCGCTTCAGCCTCTTCTTTTTTTTCTTGTAAAACAACTCCAGGGGTATGCCACCCAGTTTGAGGCTCTTTTTCATAATGCGGCGAAAATCCATATCCCCCGGCTTTTTTGATCCCTTGAATCTACGTGTAACTGAGAGCCTGAAAGGAGATAGCATGTTCTTGAGGATGAGCTGGGCGATTTGGACATCCGCTTTTTGAAAATGGGCAAGATTCTTCCTCTCTAGTCTTGCCACCGGACTATAGGTCGCCTGTTCAGTGGGCTCCTCCTCCCTGCAGGCATCTTCCTCCCCGCCCTCGTCCTGTTCGCGTTGCACTTCCTGGAAGAGCTCTGTAGCAGCATCTTCTCCACATTCCAGCTGTGCTTGGGGAATTTCACTCTCCTCTTCCTCTTCCTCGTTCTCAATACCCTGCCAGTATTCCTCAAATAGCTCCTCAAATAACGCCCATTCCACGTCCGATGTGACCAGATTGGTCCGAAGCACATGGAAGAAGTCCTCTCTCTTTGAGACATCTATCTCTTCTATGCTATTGAGCGAGTCCATAATATTGGACGAAAAGATCTTGAACCCACGATCTTTCAGAAAGGTGGAAAAGGATATCACTTTGCATGTGAGACTCTGATTATCCATAATTATAGAGCTGTTCCAAGATATTCGGCCCGTCTTTCCTGGTCCGCCCAGATCTCCGCAGTAAACGTCTTGATATCGTCCTGATATTTGAGGATGCACCCGAGTGTCTCCCTCACGACCTCTTCATCCAGGTATTTCCTCTGCATAGTTATTAGGGCCATAGCCCAATCGAGGGTCTCTGAAACACCCGGCTTCTTAAAAAAATCAAGATCCCTTATCTTCTGCATAAAGTAAGTCACCTGCTTTGCAAGCTTTGCTTCGATCTTTGGGAGACGGGTGGTCACGATCCTGTACTCCTTATCAAAGGAGGGATAATCGATCCAGTGGTAGAGACACCGCCTCTTGAGGGCATCGTGAACATCCCGGGTTCTGTTGGAAGTCACTACGACCATGGGCTTCTGGTTCGCCTTCAGGGTACCGATTTCAGGAATGGTGATTTGGAAATCGGAAAGGACCTCAAGCAAGAAGGCCTCGAATTCCTCATCGGATCTGTCTATCTCGTCGATCAAAAGAACAGGCGCCTTTTCATTAGAGCCAAGAATGGCCTCGAGAAGGGGGCGTTTAATCAAAAATTCCTGACCGTATATGAGACGCTCTATCTCTTCTTTCCCTGTCTTTTTCTGTTCCTCAAGTCTGATATGTAAGAGCTGCTTGGGGTAATTCCACTCATACAGGGCTGTAGAGGCATCGAGGCCTTCGTAGCATTGTAGGCGTATAAGTTGGGTATTGAACAGGGAGGCCATGACGATCCCCACCTCCGTCTTACCCACTCCAGGCTCACCCTCCAGAAAGACGGGCTTCTGCAGGCGATGGGCAAGGAAGAGAACGGTGGCCAGCGCACGATCCGCAATATAATGGGCAGCAGCCAGTTCCTCCGCCACTTGTTCTATGGATTCAAAATAGGGCTCAGTTGTCATCTCTCACCTTTCGTTTTGCAGGTCTCAAATCCCTGTTTTCCATTGTTTTCCAGTTTAACACGAATGATGCCAAGAGGCATGCATTTTTTCCGGTGCCTCAAATCAGAATCATCCGGAATGTGTCGCCATACATCCATGTTGACAGGGCCTCTAGAGCAGGTTTCCCGCGCCCCATTAAAAGGGGATCCCCGCCCGAGGCGGACAAGCCTGCCA
>DAOVAK010000445.1 GCA_030671095.1 Deltaproteobacteria bacterium
CGCTATATGAACCAGATTATTGTGAAGAGACTGATTGATGGCCCGTGCGAGCTTCAAAATGTAGGGCCCGAGCATGAATTTTTTTGTCCGAGGATTCTGCTGAAGAAAACTGTGCCTGGCCAGATTAAGGAGAATTCGAGAGACTGTTGCTTTGTGAAAGCCGAGTTTCTCGCTGATTTCGATGGTACCCATCTCCTGGTTATAGGGTGAGAAGGAGGAAAGGATTGTCAGGGCCTTCTCGATGGAGTTGAATTTTTGGTTGGGCCGTCTCATTTAACAAGTCTCACTGTTTTTGAAATTACTAAGGAGAGCATTTAATAGTTTCCATTAGGCGATTCATTTCTCACCACCCCCACCCTAACCCTCCCCCTCGAGGGGGAGGGCGGGGTGGGGGTGTCATCCTGTTAGATCTGAGAGGAGAAGTGTAAACAATATTATGCTCTCCTTAGTAAATGATTCACCGAGTCAACAAATTAATTCCTGTAAATAAACAGTTAAAGGGGGTGTATTAAATGGGAAAAGTAGAGAAATTGACAAGTGGGACCACGGGTGGGCCGGTCTTTGTTTATGTGCAGGATGGCCGGATCATACGCATCACGCCCATGGACCTGGACGACAGCGACGCGGCGTCCTGGGTCATCGAGGCGAGGGGCAGGAAATTTTCTCCTCCCAGAAAAACGACACTGGCTCCCTATTCCTGTGCTTTGCGTTCCATGATCTATTCGCCCAAGAGGTTGTTGTATCCGCTCAAGCGGATCGATTTCGACCCTGACGGCAATCGCAACTGCACCAAGAGAGGGGAATCAGGATACGAGCGGATCAGTTGGGACGAGGCGGCGGATATAGTGACCAACGAGATCAAGCGGGTCAAAAGGGAATATGGTCCGGCCGCGATCATGACCACACCGGGGTCACACCACCTGTGGGGAAACATCGGATACCGCCATAGCACATACTTCAGGTTTATGAACCTTGTGGGCTACACCTACGCTGATCATAACCCTGACAGCTGGGAGGGATGGCACTGGGGAGGCATGCACAACTGGGGGTTCAGTGCCCGACTTGGCATTCCTGAGAATTATGATCTGCTGGAGGACGCGCTCAAGCATACGGAAATGATCGTATTCTGGTCAAGTGACCCGGAGGCCACCAACGGTATATATTCTGCATTTGAGCACACCCCTCGACGTCAGTGGTTGAAGGAATTAGGGGTCAAGATGGTGTTTATCGACCCTTACTATAATCACACAGCCGGCATGTATTCCGACAAATGGTTCGCGCCGAGACCGGATACGGGCAATGCCATGGCCTTCGCCATCGCCTTTGTCTGGATAACCGAAGACCTCTATGACAAAGAATACATTGAGACCCGGACGGTGGGGTTTGAAAAATGGAAGGACTACATCCTGGGCAAGGAAGATGGGATACCCAAGAGCCCCGAGTGGGCGGAGCAGGAAAGCACAATCCCTGCCAGGGAGATCAGGGCTCTTGCCAGGGAATGGGGTTCCAAGAAGACTATGCTGGCTGCCGGTGGCTTAGGTGGCTGGGGAGGCGCCTGCAGGTCGGCTACTGGAGGGGAATGGGCACGCCTCATGATCAGCTTAGCAGCCATGCAAGGTTTGGGCAAACCGGGCAGCAACATCTGGTCAACCACCCAGGGAGCGCCGTGTAACACGGACTTTGTCTTCCCAGGTTATGCCGAGGGAGGAATTGCCGGCGATGTGGACAATTCGGCGGCCGGTTTTCGGTGGGTCTATCGCATGCATAGGCAGCCCACCCGCTCCAGCATAAACGCCCCCATGGGCCAGCACATCCCCAGGCTCAAGATCCCGGAGTGCATCCTGGACGGCAATTTCGAATGGAGAGGAAAAGGGTTTTGTGGCCCATCCATTGAGGCCCAGTTCCACAAGTATAAGTATCCGGCTGACGGCTATCCGGAGATCCAGATGTACTATAAATATGGCGGCTCGTTCATCGGTACCATGAACGAGACCAACCGGTATGTGAAGGCGTACAGGACCGAAAGATTACCTTTTGTGGTCAACCAATCCATATGGATGGAGGGTGAGGCCAGGTTTGCCGACGTGATCCTGCCGGCCTGCACCAATTTCGAGCGGTGGGACATCAGCGAGTTTGCCAATTGTTCCGGGTATATCGCAGATTCCTACATTCAGGTGAATCATCGTGTGATTAGCCTACAGCACAAATGTATCGAACCCCTGGAGGAATCGAAATCAGACTACGAGATATTCGCCTTTCTGGCCAAAAGGCTTGGGCTCTACGAGGTTTATACCGAAGGGGGCCTCACTGAGCTGGATTGGGTGAGGAGGATGTTTGATGCCAGTGATCTTCCTGAGTATATTTCATGGGATGAGTTCATCAAGAAGGGCTACTTTGTCGTTCCCTTGCCCGAAGACTACAAACCCACACCAGCCCTGAGATGGTTCGCCGAAGGCAGGAAGAAAGATACGCCTGACTGGGGCCCACCTCCAGAGACCCAGGAAGAGTTCGGCAAAGGGCTTCAGACCACCTCCGGACTGATAGAGTTTGAATCCTCCAGTCTCAAGAAATTTGACCCGGGAGATGAAGAGAGGCCGGTTATACCCAAATACATTCACTCCTGGGAGGGGCATCACACCACGAGACTTTACAACAAATACCCGTTCCAGATGCTGACCCCGCATCCCCGGTTCAGCTTCCATACCCATGCGGATGCCAAGGATGGGTTTCTGAACGATGTCAAGGACCACCGGGTCCTGCTTGACGGTTACTATTACTGGATTATCAGGATCAACACAAAGGATGCTGAGAAGCGAGGGATCGGGGAAAAAGACCTGGTCAAGGTCTTCAATGACCGGGGAGAGGTGATCTGTGCGGCCCAGGTGACCGAACGGGTTCCTCCGGGTACGGTTCACTCATACGAATCCTGTGCAGACTATGATCCCTTAGGCAAACCGGGAGAATCAGCGGACCGTAGCGGATGCGTCAATATCCTTACACCGAGCCGCTATATAACCAAGAATTCCTGCGGCCAGGCGCCCAATTCCTGCCTTGTGCAGATAGAGAAATACTAAGAAGGGGGTGGATAAAATGAAAAAATGGAATCTAATCATTGACGTGGCAAAATGTCACGATTGCAATAACTGCTTTCTCTCCTGCAAGGACGAGTACTTTGAGAACGATTTTCCGCCCTATTCTGTGGCCCAACCCAAGTTTGGCCAAAGATGGATGAACATCATGCGGGAGGAGAGGGGGGAGTACCCCAAGGTGGATGTGGCCTATCTCCCCATTCCGTGCATGCACTGCGATGACGCCCCTTGCATCAAGGCGGCCAAGAAGGACGCCATCTATAAGAGGGAAGACGGGATCGTGATCATTGATCCAGAAAAGGCAAAAGGGCAGAAGAACTTGGTAGAATCATGCCCGTACGGGGTCATCTATTGGAATGAAGAAAAGAGTCTGCCGCAAAAGTGC
>DAOVAK010000795.1 GCA_030671095.1 Deltaproteobacteria bacterium
CGCTATATGAACCAGATTATTGTGAAGAGACTGATTGATGGCCCGTGCGAGCTTCAAAATGTAGGGCCCGAGCATGAATTTTTTTGTCCGAGGATTCTGCTGAAGAAAACTGTGCCTGGCCAGATTAAGGAGAATTCGAGACACTGTTGCTTTGTGAAAGCCAAGTTTCTCGCTGATTTCGATGGTACCCATCTCCTGGTTATAGGGTGAGAAGGAGGAAAGGATTGTCAGGGCCTTCTCGATGGAGTTGAATTTTTGGTTGGGCCGTCTCATTCAACAAGTCTCACTGTTTTTGAAATCAAATGGAACATTTGGGGTCTCATTACATTGAGGCAGATGACCAGGCAACTTGGGCCTACAAGCCCGCCGGCAGGCGATGAGGCTTCGCCTCAATCTTGCCTCCCAATTGGACGGGTGGCTCATCATGAACCTGCTTGACCAATTTAAAGGCCTTCTTGACCTGTTCCTCAGTGCCTTCCACAACAAAGGCCCTAGCCCCTTCGCAGCCCCCTATTCCGCCGCCCGCAACAGCCGTGGCCTGGACCCCCGAGAGGTTCTCCAGGGCCTGCACCTCCGTCACCACCTTAAATGAGGTGAGAGGTATCAGGCCTGGAGGGCTACCAAGGCTGTAAGCCAAGCGCAACTGGCCCATCTTTTTTGAGGCCTCGATGACAGATGGGATCATCTTTTCCAGGCCCACCGGGACTATGCAGTGTATCCCCCGAGCGGTAATAATCCCAATGGCTTCTGCCCAGGATCCCCCATTGGGGTTGGTTTGAATGCCTCCGGCATATCCGTGTGGGTCTATGGCATTGGCTCCCTTGATAAAAACGTCATCGCGCTCGAATTTCCTGAATTCGGTAAGAAACTCTGAGAAGGGCAGTCTGACCGCCTTACCTTTTTCCCACATCATCAGCGTGTGGTCCGACGCAGGGTTCTCGGCAAACAAACCCTCGGCAATCACGCCGACGCAATAGTCAAACTTCTGCACGGATTTGCCTGTAAGCGCCTCAACAACACACCCCGTGGTCGTCCCGTTCGCTATGGCCAGCCGACCCTTTTCAAAGGCGTACTTTACTTCTGGGAGCTCTGCCACAGCCATCCCTATCAGTTTTTTCCCGGCTGCCGGGGTCAGCACAAAGCTTCCAGAAACAATCTCTTCATTTTGATTGATTCCATCTTTCATCCTTGAATCTCCTCACGCCAAATACCTGTGAATCCGTTTCCCCCATTAGTCGATCACAGCTATCGCATTGATTTCCACAAGGCAGCGCGGATCGGTGGCCAATTGCACGACCTGAACAGTCGTCGTGGTCGGCTTGTTATCGGCCATATACGCGTTCCATACCTTGTTTAGGATATCCTGCTGTGAGAGGTCCGTCAGGAAGCGGTTTGCCACCACCACGTCCGCAAATGTGGCCCCCACCGAGTCCAGAGACTTTTTCAGATTTTCCAAAGTTCCCCGCGCCTGGCCCTCCATGTCATCTGGCATTGTGGCAAACTCTTCTGGCACGTGCGGGTGACTATGGTAGACTGGGGCCGCTGTGACTCCTGCGATGAATACCATCGTTCCACCGGTTACCTTGATGGCGGGTGCATAGGGCATCCAGACATCCGGAGCGTCAGGCCAATTTACATGTTCAATCTTTCTTCCCATTTTTCATCCTCCTCTCTGCTTTTAGGCTTTTCCATAAGAGAAGCCTTCCCCGCAGCC
>DAOVAK010000231.1 GCA_030671095.1 Deltaproteobacteria bacterium
CAGGCACAACCCAGTTCCTCTACCAAACGGTATACTGAATAATCACTTCACCAGCAAAGCTTAACTATACCACCAGCACACCTGGTGGGTTTTGAAAATGAGTAAACTACGCTAAGCCCTTTACACACCAAATTCTAGCGAGTAGAATCCTACCTCTCAAACTCTGCAAAACAGGTCAATTGTGGACCATCCACGATTTATGAAGCGGCCTTCATGGTCTGAGACTTCATCCACAGTGCAATAACGGCAATTTACGAAGAAGAGGACCTTTGGAGTAATGGATACAATGTCAAAAGAAAGAAAACCGGCATTCAACTTTAAGGCTACGGGAATTGGGAGCGTTCCGTCCCTGGGCGTCCAGGACACCTGCATTCACATTCTGGAACAACTCCCAGAGATCCCCTTTTGGCCCCAGCTTGTCAAACGCACGCATCTGGAAGACATGAACATCCAGTTCAGTGAAGGGCTTCCTTTGCTGGAAATCAGACAAAAAAAGAGGGCCCTCGCCGTATCTGCCGGCAATAGAGAATCCGAGCTCGTGGCGTTTTACGATCGTTTTTTGACGGAGGACGTTGATTCCTTTGCCATCAGTCGTGAATTTGCACCCGGCCTTTACGAGTTGGTGGCCTTGATCCAGAAAAACCCGGAGCAATATGGCCCCTATGTCAAGGGACAGACCGTGGGGCCCGTTACTTTCTCAGCGGGCATAAATGGCCTGGATGGAAAATCCTTGCTCTATGATCCAGAACTCTTGGAAGCGACGGTCAAGGGAATCTCCATAAAGGCCCTTTGGCAGGTGAGGGAGATGGGCAAATCAGGGAAAAAAGTCATTATTTTTCTGGATGAACCCTACCTTTCCGGTTTCGGTTCCGCCTTTTCGCCCATTGAACGGCGTGAGGTTGTCCACCTTCTCAAAGAGGTCATTGATTACCTGAGAGACAGGTCCGATGCACTCATAGGGATCCATTGTTGCGGGAACACGGACTGGTCCATGATCATTGAAGCAGGCCCTGATATCGTCAACTTTGACGCCTTTGATTATATGGATTATTTCCTCCTTTACCCTGATGACATCACCCGTTTTCTTCACGGGGGTGGCGTTATCGCCTGGGGCGTCGTCCCCACATCCACTTTCACTGGGGAAGAGTCCGTGCAGACCCTCTTCTCAAAACTCCAAGAGGGCCTTAACCGCTTTTATGGGTGGGGCCTGGATCCACAAACCGTGAGCGCAGGTTCCCTCCTTACCCCTGCCTGCGGGTTGGGGACCATGGAGCAGGGTTCAGCGAATCAAGTCCTGGAGCTGCTCTCCTCTCTTTCCAAAAAATGTGGTGATTTGGGCTGAAGTGCCCTGCACTTCACCCCATCACCCTTCAACAATTCGCACTCAGTTTCCCCCTAGAATCGGCCCAATTGATGGAGATAATGATAGACCACAATTCCGACTGATGTGGAAAGATTCAGACTGCGGACAGCGCCCCACATGGGAATTTTATAACAAGGGTAAGCGTTCCGTATTTCGGGGGGAAGGCCAAGGGTCTCTTGCCCGAAAAGGAGGTAATCCCCGTGGCTTACTTCTGCCTTTGGGTAATCTATACAGGCGCGTTTGCTAAAAGCGATCAGATTTCCCTGCTCGCATCTTTCTCGACTTTCCAAAAAGGCCTCAAAGCTTTCATGCTGCCTTATATCCACCTCATGCCAGTAGTCCAGCCCAGCTCTTTTGAGATGTTTGTCATCCATACTGAAGCCGAGAGGGTGTACCAGGTGCAACCTTATTTCCGTAGCACCGCACAATCTGGCAACGTTTCCTGTATTCGCCGGGATTTCAGGCTGATACAGAACAACGTTCAAAGGGGGACTTTTTATGATCCGATGCTCCATTTTTGAGATATCCCTGGTCATTGATCTAGCTTTCCCCATCATTACTTAATATAAGATTCAGTTATTCCAAAACATTGATCTTGCTTTGCGATATTTAACATGTTCCCTCAACCATCCTGGCCTGCCTTTTCCGCAAAACAGGCTCCGCCCTCAATGGATTCTCGCAAAATCGCAAGAGCAGAGCAAACCCTAAAATACCTTGAACGCCCTGGGTTTCACACTAAACCCCAGTTAATTCCATATACACATCCCTTCTACGCCAAAACCGACTATGGAATTTGCAACACATGGCATAACAAATTGCATTCACAGGCTTTTATCCAACAAATTTTTCAGGCCCAGAATGCGGGAATCATTGTATATACAAAATTGAGCATTCTTCCTGATTCCACGGCCTACACCCTTGCCTCCAAACCCCGCTCATATGGGTTAAGCTGTAGATTCTTAACTGACCTGACAAGCGTTCTCAAGGATTTATGGTGCGGTTATTGCCAATATCATTGATCGATGATAGAGTGTTTTGCAATGTTTTTTCAGGAGGCGGTAAAGTGAATATTGACCCAGAATTGCGAGCCATGATAACGGTTTATGAAGCCTTGAAGGACCTCGATGACGAGGCGAAAGTCCGAGTCATTGAATGGGTCTCGGGGAAATTGGAATTGGAGGACTCCAAAAGATTTTACCCTGAAAATGATTTGGGCCCCGAGGGAACCGGCCATGAAGAAAGGGGCCTTATGGATTTTGGGTCCTTAGCGGATGCATTTGCTGTTGCGAACCCTAAGAATACCGCTGACAAGGCATTGGTAGTGGCTGCATATTTACAGGCGTCAAAAGGGGGTCTTGATGTAAGTGGTCGAGAAATAAACAAAGAACTCACCCAGATGGGACATGGTGTTCACAATATCACGAGAGCGGTTGAGCCGCTGATTAAAAAGAGGCCTCAATTCCTCATTCAGACCCGCAAAGAAGGAAAAACCAAGCAGGCTCAAAAAAAATATAGGGTCACCAACGAGGGGTTTACGTTTGTAAAAAGACTTATCAACAGGGTTGAGGACGGTCAATAGAGGGACGTGAAAGGGGAACGTCCATAAAAATATAAGATTTTCGTTGTGAACGCAGGAACACTCAATTTATTTGTGTCCAGCCGAATTCTCCGAAACAGCCTTCTTTATTTCGCGATGCAGTGGACCATCCTCTCGCCAGAGCGAGCAGCTATTTATCACGTAAGACAGGCCCTCTATCTCTTCAAAAGGACGAGGATCGGGTGGCTGGCTGGCCAATTTGTGGGTCCAGTATCCGTGAACGGCCTCTTGACCCATGACCATGACCAGGTGCGCCAGGTGGGCACACCCTTCGACCCCTCCAATCATCTTGTGAACGACTTCACCAAAACCGCTCTTAATCGCCAGCCCAATAACTTTCTTAATACTATCTTGGGTTGAATGACAAAGTTCATGGGGCACATGCGGCATCTCAGCTTCCGCATCGAGAATAGTGGGAGGCATTCCACCTACCAGAAGACGAACACCCATATGATGGACGAGACCCTCTTTCCTCACTTGTCCGTCAAGACCGTATCCCCTCTTGAACCGTTCGTCTTTGAGCCAGCCTTCCACGATAATTTTGTCCCCATCAAGGGGATAGGTTTTGAGATCTAAGGACCTGCTGTGTATCGGTTTATCGTTCATCTTTTCTCTCAGAGAAGGCATTTTTCATCACCTCATTCTACAAACGGCCTTAGGGCGCCGCAGTCAGGGCATTGCCAGTTCGTTCCACTGCAGGTGAACCCCCACAGATTTTCTTCCATGCAGGTATTGCATATTTGAAAACCGCAGGGACACGTCCAGCAGAAGGGCACGCTCTTCCCACAGCAACTACACTGATATTTTAGTTTCCTTCGTCTTTTCTTTTTCTCTTTGGCCATTGATCCTATATCGGCGTTTATAGTTCTGCCATGGAAACCGGATAATCCTGACGGCTTATCACGATCTTGGTATTTTTCAATCCGCGTCTCCTCAGAGCATCTTTGGCCTCCTTAAATGCCCTTAGCTCCTCGTTATTAACTCTGCTAAGATGGGCCAGAATGACCAGGTCCAGATCTTTATGGGCAACGGCCTCCAGCAGCTCTCCTGCCTGCTGGTTCGAGAGGTGGCCTTCAGGGCCTTTTATCCTTCTTTTTACTTCCCAGGGATAGGGTCCATCCTCCAACATTCTCTGATCATGGTTGAACTCTATAATTAAGGCATGGCAGCCCCTCAAACGGTCTTCAACGACCTGGGTGCTTCGACCCAGATCAGTTATCAATCCCAATCTCGCGCCATCTGAAGAAAGGACCAGACCCATGGGATCCGCCGTGTCATGGCATTTGGTGAAGGTCTCAATCGCAAGATCGTTGATGGTTATTGTCTGACCCGTATGAATGGTCATGGGCTTTGAAAGATTCCCCAGGGTTTTGAGGCTTTTTCTAAGTGTGGAACTGTTGATATAGACGGGAATGTCGAGAAGGCGCGCCAGAGGGCCCGCACCCCTCATATGGTCCACATGTTCATGGGTGATGACCAGGGCCTCAGGAGCCTCTGGATCCACGTGAACGAGCTCCAGACGCCTCATGAGTTCACGACAACTCAATCCCGCGTCTATCAGGATTCTTGTCTGAGCTGTCTCCACATAGCAGGCATTTCCGCTGCTACCTGAGGCCAGAACAGAAAATCGCATAGGTTAACTTGATCCTTTCAACATCCCACCTTCCTCCCCTTATGAAGGGGGGAACATGATGCGGCAATTACTGAGAGAATAAAGTAAATTCAAATGATTAGGCGTTTGACGTGAAGTAAAGGAGAGATCTTTCAGTTCACACCGCTATGCCCAAAACCACCTTCTCCCCGCTCTGTCGAGTCAAGCACACCAACTTCCATTATATCAGCCTGGTAGACCTTGGTTATGATCATTTGGGCAATTCGATCACCTCTCCTTATGGTGAACGGTCTCTGCCCCCAATTGATCACAATAATGCCTATTTCCCCCCTGTAATCGGAATCGATTGTACCTGGCGAATTGACCATACCAATCCCATGTTTAAGGGCCAGGCCACTTCGGGGGCGAATTTGGGCCTCATAGCCATGGGGAACAGAGACTGCGAGTCCCGTGGGAATGAGCTTTATTTCGCCGGGATTCAATAGGATAGGCTCCTTCACAGAGGCCCGGATGTCCATACCAGAGGAGCCCTCAGACTCATAGCTGGGCAGGGGCAAATCGGTCGTTTCGTCTAGGCGTTTAATCTTGATAGGTATCTTCTCCAAAACACCCCTCAAAGTGTCTTAACCACTCATCCGAAAACGCCCGCGAAGGAGAGGCCAGAGTTCAGATCCTAAATGGATGCCGCCAGAGGCGGAAAAAAGGGAGGTGGCAGGGCTGGCCACTAATTGAACTGAAGGCAAGCCAAATCAAGGTCTTCTTTTTTTGTTTGGCCAAGGGTGACCAATGAGACTTCATCGTTCTGAAAGGTGTCTAATGCAACGGCAACCA
>DAOVAK010000131.1 GCA_030671095.1 Deltaproteobacteria bacterium
TGCAGTTGCTTCCATTTTAGTTCACAAAGGTATCCGTTTCGAGAACTACAGAAATTATCACGATCGTTCTGTTCAGGATTTGGCGCGTAAGGTGAAGATTATCGAGGATGGGGAAGCAAAATCAAAATATCCTGATGAGCAGTTGGCCAAAATTGAGGTCTTTTTGAAGGATGGATCAAGCCGCACGGCTATCAGCCGAAATCCTCGCTTTCTGGAGGATTCAGAGGTGGTGGAGAAATGCAGAGCATATCTCAGTCGGGTCTTAGACAACGGAGCCTGCAGTCAATTTATTGAAATCGTTCAATCCCTTGAGACGTTGGATGATGTAAATGAACTCACTCGGCTTCTCGACAGGGATATGTGGTCTATCTCCAAAGGATGATTGAAAGGGAAAAAGGATCTACAGACTGGCAGTAGCGATGAGATTTAAGTAACACGGTATCGAAAATAACATTTGGAGTTTTTACAAAGATTTTAAAGTTCCCACTGCACTCGTGACGAGCCCAATAAAGGGTGATATCATGAAGAAACTAACCTCACTCTGTTCTTCAGGAAAGATCGGGTCACTGGTTTTAAAGAATCGTATTGTAATGCCTGGAATGGGAACAGGCACGGCCGATCTGAATGGCCGCCCCACCAGTACCATGATCGGTTATTATGCGGAACGAGCCCGAGGCGGGGCTGGTTTGATCATTACCGAGGCAGCTTATTCCCGGCCGGAAACAGTCCCGTGTCAGCCGGGGAACAAGCCAAGGTATAATCTTTTGCTCAATACACCTGAGACCTTCAATGGACTCAAATCGCTGGCAGAGGCCGTCAAAAAGGAAGGCGGCCATATCGCGCTTCAAATTAATCATGCCGGGCGTTCATGTTTAAGCCAGTATGCCGTCTCGGCATCAGATATTCCCTACGGTTTAACTGGGGTCAAACCTCGCAAACTCAGTCGTGAGGAAATAGAAAAGCTTGTGAAAAAGTTTGCCCTGTCTGCACTACGAGCCAGAGAGGCTGGTTTTGACGCTGTAGAAGTTCATGGGGCTCATTTTTACCTGCTCTCGTTGTTTCTATCCCCCCTCACCAACAAGAGAGACGACGAATATGGGGATTCGCTTGAGGGGCGGGCGAGGTTCTCATTGGAGGTCGTCCAGGAGATCAAGAAAACCGTGGGGTCAGAGTTTCCAATTATTTTTCGTCTTAATGGGACTGACCAGGTAGACGGAGGGATCACCCCGCAGGATGCTTCACAGACGGCAAGATTGCTTCAAGAGGCTGGGACTGATGCAATCCATGTCTCCGGAGGCTGTGGTGACGCCCCCTATTGGGTAGTTCCGCCGATGGCGTTGCCCAGGAATTGCTATGTTGAAGCGGCGAGCCTGGTCAAGAAGGAAGTAGATATACCCGTGATCTGCGTGGGACGAATGCTCGACGTTGAAAATATCGATGAGAATATCGCCGAGGGGAAAATGGACTTCGCTGCTATCGGGAGAGGCTTAATTGTAGATCCATACCTGCCTCAAAAAGCGTGTGAGGGGCTGATTGAAGATATTCGGCCCTGTATTGGCTGTAATCAGGGCTGCATGCTGAGGCTCTGGCGAAATGAACCCACTACCTGTCTGGGAAATGCACGTTCTGGAAAGGAGACTCAGTATGAGCTGAAGCCGGCCACTGAAAAGAAAACCGTGGTTGTAGTAGGAGGAGGACCCGCGGGTTTGGAAGCAGCCAGGGTTTGTGCGACGAGAGGACACAATGTGGCGCTCTATGAGAATGAGGAGGTATTGGGGGGGAGGTTCAGATTAGCTGCGCTTCCGCCTCACCGGGAAGAAATCCAGAGCCTCATTGACTATTTTGAGGTACAACTGAGAAAACTGGGAGTAGATATTCATCTTGGGTCGACATTAACTCCAGAAAAGGCCGCGAGCCTGAAAAAAGATGTCATGATCATCAGCATTGGTGCTGTTCCTCTCGAGCTATATATTCCAGGCATCGATGGGGAGAATGTCGTATATGCGGATGGTGTCTTGCTGACGGATGCCAAAGGAGTAAAGGGGAATGTGGTCGTCGTTGGGGGCGGCTTGGTAGGCCTTGAGACGGCGGAATTCCTGGCTGATCGCGGTAAAAAGGTAACCATAATAGAAATGCTGAGCGATGTCGGCCAGGATGATATTGATGTGCTGACGAAAGCACTGCTCCTGAGGAGACTCGAAGAGAAGGGAGTACAAATCCGATGTAACTGTGAGTTAGAGGCTATCACCTCCGAAGGGGTAGATATTTCTGAAGGTGGGGCATCACATAATATTGCAGCAGATACAATTGTGATGGCGGTGGGAGCAACACCAAAACGTGAGGAAGCAGAAAGGTATATTACCGCCGGTGTTGAGACTTACATAATGGGGGATTGTAGCGAGGCCGGAAATGCCCTGGACGCCATTGCGGAAGCTTATGTTACGGCAATCAGTATTTAATCCCTGAAAATTGTGCATGTGATAGCGATACCCTGGGTGACTTAGCCATAAAAAGGGTGATCGACTGATCATCCCCAGATTTCTCTCATGGATTTCAATATTCCTAAATTGAATCAGCGGGAATTTTGTGTGAGGGGAGAAGGAGGGAAGGTATGACTAGGGGCTACATTATTCCCTTGGATTTAGGGGATTGCTTTATGGACAAGAGTGATTCGTACTGGCGGCGAGGTGCTGGGGAGAAGTTGAAGAACAAAATTATAGCCGCGTATATTGGGGGCGCGACAAAGAAGATTGTGGTTGATACTGGGACTTCCAATCTGGAGCATTGTGCTAAATATCATCCGTATATCGACTGGGAACCCCGCAAACCTGAGCAAGAGCTAGCTGCGCAGCTTGCAAAGGTAGGGGTGAAGCCGGAAGAGATTGATATTGTTATCCTGACACATCTTCATTGGGATCATGTTGGCGGTGTGACGCAGTTTCCGAACGCTGAGTTCATCGTTTCCCGGGAAGAACTGAGGTTTGCGTTGGATCCAGTTCCCGTTTTTTACAATGGGTATGAGGCTCTTCAGATCGGGATGGAACCGATGTTTCTGAAGGTTATCGAGCGGATGAGAACTGTAGAGATGAAGGAAAAAGAAATTCTCAAGGGAATTCGGGTGATACCGCTTCCCGGTCATACTCCGGGTTCGATTGGCGTTGTAGTTGATACTGAAAAGGGCCCATACGTTATTGCCGGGGACGCGGTTTCCAAGTATGGGAATCTGGAGGGAGCTCCTGAGGGGCGTTTACCTTATCTGATGACCGGTATCTATACAGACATGGAGGCGATGTGGAGGAGTTTTGAACTTATTGATGAGATCGTGGAGGGAGACTACTCCAGGGTGATTCCAGGCCACGATCCTGATGCCTTTGAAAAGGAGAGATATCCTTAATGGTACTGAAGGATGAACAAATGTGTTTTCCAAGGACTCCCTGCGTTTATTCAAGGCTGTCTAATCTCTATTGGACCCGAAACGAAATATGTCCTCATAATCGGACTTCGCCTTGATCCACTGTGTCCCTCGTCTAAAGGGTATCCTCACCAGAAAGACGAAGTGTTCCATGAATGGGTGAGATTCGAGTGTATCTTATGAGATCTTTGGGAGGTCCTCGTGGCATTGGATACCATTACAACTGGTCCACAAGATGTTCCATTTCTTCCCCAGGTTTTGGGGAGTTACACCTACAACTCAAGAAACCAGTTCAAGGTTTTTTTTGGGGGGTTCGCCGTCTCCTCCAAGTGCTTTACTTAAGGATGAAACGAAAAACGCAACTGAGGGTAGTCAAGCCCAAAATAAGACGAAAAATTAGGGTCTTGGTGTCGGTGCTTCCATTGTTATTCCCCATATGTGATACATATGCTACATCGGAGCCAAATTTGATCAAAGACATCAACCTAAGTGGCAATTCGTACCCTCAGTATCTCACAACCGTGAACGACACGCTCTTCTTCAGAGCCGATGATGGGAGCAATGGTGTGGAGTTGTGGAAGAGCGACGGGACATCTGCGGGCACGGTGATGGTAAGAGACATCAATCCGACTGGCGGTTCCCACCCTTACTACTTCACGGATGTGAGCGGCACGCTGTTCTTCAGAGCCAATAACGGGACCGATGGCGTGGAGTTGTGGAAGAGCGACGGGACGCTTGCAGGCACAATAATGGTGAGAGATATCAACCCCGGGGACAATTCGTTTCCCCAGTTTCTTACCACCGTGAACGGGGCGCTCTTCTTCCATGCCAACGACGGGACTACGGGCTTTGAACTCTGGAAGAGCGACGGGACGCCTGATGGTACCGTAATGGTTAAAGACATCAACCCAGGGGGCAGTTCGTTCCCTCACTACCTCACCAGCATGAGCGGCACGCTGTTCTTCCATGCCGACGACGGGACGCATGGTTTGGAGCTGTGGAAGTCCGATGGAACACCTGCAGGCACCGTGATGGTCAAGGATATCAATTCGGAAGGTGAGACGTACCCATATCATCTCACCAACGTGAGCGGCACGCTGTTCTTCCATGCCAATGACGGGGTCCATGGCGTGGAGCTGTGGAAGAGCGATGGTACACCCGATGGCACTGTGATGGTAAAAGACATCAACCCTACTGGCAATTCATTCCCTTATTCTCTTACTGGCGCGAAAGGAATCCTATTCTTACAAGCAAATAACGGAACTAATGGTTTGGAGCTGTGGAAGAGCAATGGAACACCTGCAGGCACCGTGATGGTCAAAGACATTAATCCAAAGGGTGGTTCCTACCCCCAGTATCTCACCGACGTAAACGGGACGCTCTTCTTCCATGCCGATGATGGGTCGAATGGTTTTGAGCTCTGGAAGAGCAACGGGACGACTGTAGGAACGGTAATGGTCAAAGATATTAACCCGACGGGAAGTTCGTCACCTCGGTTTCTCACCAATGTGAACGGTACACTATTCTTCACCGCCGATGACGGTATCGACGGGTGGGAGTTGTGGGTCCATCATCCGTGAAAGAAGCGGTAATCTAGGCCAGGCTCAATTTAACTGTCTGCTCGGGCTGTTGCCCGTAATTTAATTGTGCCCGGCTGTTAGCTGGCGCTCTAGCGATCAAAGGCGGATAATCAATGAGGGATAGTGAAGGGACGAAGAAACAAAGGTACCTCGGGGGCGATATAAAATCGTAGCCGGACAATGGGGTTGGTGATCGCAAACGGTTGGTAATTAAGCCTTTCTGTGTTCTGTATTTGAAGGCTAACATACCGGAAGGGGGATAACCATGGGAAAGACTATAGCGGAGAAAATCCTTGCTGAGCACAGCGGAAAAGATGTATCTGCCGGCGATTATGTGGTGGTGAACCTTGATTTTATGTATATGCCCGACACCTCTTCCCCCCTGACCATTGACCTGCTGCGGCAGTTCAAGATGGACCGGGCCCAATACCCGAAGCGGACCGTGTTTATGTTCGATCATTGCGTGCCTGCGCCCCGGATGGAGATGGCCAACTGGCACAAAAAAGTTCGTGAGTTTGCAGAACAGGTGGGGGCAAAGGTGCATGATGTAGGGGATGGTATTCTTCACCAGGTGGCAGCAGAAAGTTACATCGAGCCCGGCTGGATTGTTGTGGGAGGTGATTCCCACACCTGTACGGAGGGGGCGTTCGGAGCTTTAGCAACGGGCATGGGCTCCACTGACTTAGGGGTTGCGATCGCCCAGGGGAAGACATGGATGCGGGTGCCTGAGACATTGAAATTCCAGGTGGGAGGGGAGATGCCCCGCGGTGTTTATCCAAAGGACCTCATCCTATACATAATTGGTCAGATAACGGCTGACGGGGCTACCTATCATGCTATGGAGTTTTGTGGCTCAACCATTGAAACTATGGACATGGAAGGACGACTCACCCTTTGCAACATGGCCGTGGAGGCTGGGGCGAAGTTCGGGATTGTGGCATCTGATGAGAAGACAAGGGAGTTTCTTCGGACTCACGGCCGTGAGAGTGCTTACCGGGAAGTTCGTCCCGATCCGGACGCAGTGTACAAGAAGACGTTCGAGATTGATGCTGCTCGGCTAACACCGGTTGTTTCTCATCCCCACCAAGTGGACAACGTCAAACCCATAGAGGAGGTGGAGGGTACTCCCATTGATCAGGTCTTCGTGGGCTCCTGCACTAACGGTAGAACGGGAGATCTTCGCCTTGTAGCCAGTATACTGAATGGAAAAAAACGACATCCTCGTACTCGGTTGGTGGTTATACCAGCATCGCGGCGGGTCTATTTGGAGTGCCTTGAGGAAGGGATAATCAAGGCCCTCGTGCAGGCTGGTGCAGCTGTGGATTCTCCCGGTTGCGGCCCTTGTGCTGGGATACACCTAGGAATCCTGGGTGAGAACGAACGGTGTTTATCAACTACAAATAGAAATTTTCATGGCCGTATGGGAGATCCTTCTAGCTTTGTGTACTTGGCATCTCCAGCAACGGCAGCGGCAACAGCGTTACACGGAAAAATTACCGATCCTAGGAAGGTGTTGTAATAGGAAGTCAATCTCAGGCCTTTCTAGCCTTTCACAATCCATGAGAAAGGGGTGTAGCATGATTCTTAGGGGAAAAGCATGGAAATTTGGTGACGGGATCAGTACGGACCATGTACAGCCTGGCAAGTACTTTCACCTGAGGAGTAATTTGCCCGAGCTGGCTAAGCATGTTCTAGAGGGCGCACGGGAGGACTTTCCTACTCTTTTTGCGCCGGGCGACTTCGTGGTGGGCGGGCGGAACTTTGGCCTAGGATCCAGCCGAGAGCACGCCCCCACCATCATAAAGCTGGCCGGTCTTGGTGCTGTATTGGCCAAATCCTTTGCCCGTATCTTCTTCCGAAATGCCATTAATGTGGGATTGCCTCTGGTTATTTGCGACACGGACCAAATCCAGGAAGGGGATGAGCTTGAAGTGGACCTCGAAGGAGGGATTGTGCGCAACACGTCTCGAGGGGCCGAGATCCCTTTTTCGCCTTTACCCCCTTTCATGGTCCGCATTCTCAACGATGGCGGGCTTTTTTACCATATTCAAAAGCATGGAGATTTCCAGATAGAATAATGGATAACTTGTGGGGGCAATTCCTCTTTCAAGTTGAGCCTTTTCCCAAGTTACTTCTTTGAAAGTCATGGATGAAAAATGG
>DAOVAK010000620.1 GCA_030671095.1 Deltaproteobacteria bacterium
AGTATCCCGGTCAGAGGAAAACACATTTTTGAGCCTTCCAAGCAGATGCACAACCGGGGAAATGGCCGTGGCGGGGGAATAGCGGCCATGGGCTTTGACCACAACATGCTAGGCGTCTCAAAAGAGATTCTGGAAGAAGACTACATACTCCAGATTGCTGTTCTTGAAGAAGGGGTCATGAAGGATCTGGAGCGACGTTTCATTGAACCCTGTTTTAAAGTGGATCTTACAGAGACGATTCCTCATATCGACGATTACCGAGATCTACCCGGGCTTGAGCTGCGACCGCCAGATGTGTGGCGGTATTTTGTGCGTGTCAAGCCTTCAGTCCTGAAGGACTTTGTTGTCAAAAACCAACTAGAGGGCCTTACCGATCGCCAGGCAGAAGACGAGTTCGTCTATCAGAATAGTTTCAAGATCAACAGGGTCTACTATGATGCCTTTGGAAAACAGCAGGCCTTCGTCCTCTCCCATGGCCGAAATCTCATTATTTTGAAGATCGTGGCTTATGCGGAGCAGGTGGTGTATTACTATAAACTGGATAACTTCAAGGCCCACGTCTGGATTGCCCATCAACGCTATCCCACCAAGGGAAGGGTTTGGCACCCGGCTGGCGCCCATCCCTTCATTGGGCTAAACGAGGCCCTTGTTCATAATGGGGACTTCGCCAATTACCACTCGGTAAGCGAGTATTTGAGGCAGCGAAATATCTATCCACTCTTCCTGACCGATACGGAGGTCTCTGTTCTTCTATTTGACCTCTATAGCCGCACCTATGGTTATCCCCTTGAATATGTGATTGAAGCACTTGCACCCACGATGGAGAGGGACTTCGATCAGTTGCCAGCAGAAAAACAGAAACCCTACCGTGCCATCCAGGCAACCCACATCCATGGATCTCCGGACGGTCCTTGGTTCTTTATTATTGCCCGTAATGACGCGGAAAGCAGGCGGTTCCAACTTATCGGGATCACCGACACCGCCATGCTAAGACCTCAGGTCTTCGCCCTTCATGGCGGTAATGTGCAAGTGGGTTTGATATGTTCCGAGAAGCAGGCCATAGACGCCGCCCTCAAGAGCCTTGCAGAAGAGGACCCGCGTGTGGGGACAACGGCTGATCGCTATTGGAATGCTCGCGGGGGGAGTCACACAGATGGTGGTGCCTTTGTCTTCAACCTGGATGAAAATGGGTCTGAATCCCTGGAGCGGCGTCTCACGTGTGTGGATAAGTTTGGCCGGGAAATCAGTGTTCCCAAAGGCCAGGTGCCATACCTCCCGGGGCGTGTCTACTACCAGATGGAGGACGAAGATAGGGCGCTGTTTGATATATCCAGCTTTTTCGAGCTTCAGCGTCCCGATCTTCTCTATGAATATGTGAAAGAGGGGATCAAGACCTGGGACTACGCTAATCTCATGGACTGCTTCCGAGAGATAAAAGGATGGGCCCTTAAGGGAGATGCCCATTTCGAGGTGGCACTGGAAGCCCTAACCCAGCTGATTGATCACCGATACCCAACCTATGACAAGAAACGCCGCTCCATTCTGCAGATGATCAATCAGAGCCTTGAGACCATTTTCCGCCATTTCCCATCCCTTGAGACGGAAGGAGGAAGAGGTGCGTATCGATTGATTGACTGGGAGACAAGACAGTTCTTCAGGGGGCCTACCTACAATGAAAGGGTCCTCATTATCGATGCCTCCCTTTTTCCCCCTGAAGGCGATCATTGTGACAGTCGCTTGATGGCCGAGGCCTTCTATAGGGGCTGGCGGCGGTTTATTGTCTTTGGGCTTAAGGGCCAGCGTTTCCACGCATGTGGGTTTGGACCAGATTCGGGTGGTGTCCAAATCGATGTTTATGGTAGCTCTGGCGACTATTTGGCTTCAGGTATTGATGGCCTCTCCATCTATGTGCATGGGAATGCGCAGGACCAGTTGGGTCAGATCATGAAATCGGGCAAACTGGTCATCTATGGGGATACAGGCCAGACCTTCCTTTACGGCGCCAAAGGGGGAGAAATCTATGTCATGGGGAATGCGGCGGGAAGACCCCTCATTAACGCGGTGGGTAAGCCCCGAGTCGTGATTAACGGCACCAGCCTGGATTACCTGGCCGAGTCTTTCATGGCAGGAGATCCGCTCAACGGCGGGGGATTTGTTGTCCTAAATGGTGTTGAGTTCGATGATGAGGGAAAGGTTCGCCCTCAGCCCACGCCATATCCGGGTTCCAACCTTTTTTCCCTCGCTTCTGGAGGAGCCATATACGTGAGAGATCCCTTTGCACAGGTAGATGAGGACCAGCTGAACGGGGGTGAGATTGCCCCCATGGAAGAGAAGGATTGGAAACTGATCCTTCCCTATTTAGAAGAGAATGAACGGCTCTTTGGCATTTCCATTGAAGAGGATTTGTTAACCGTCAATGGTAAGAAGAGGGGGCCGCTGGAGGTCTATAGAAAAGTCAGACCTGAACAAAAGGCTGCAAAGATAGAGGAAGACGGTCTCGAAGAGTGGGGACAGGTGGCTGAGCATGGTTAAAGGCGGCCCTTTGGAGAGAATCCTGACACGTTCAAAGCTTTTTTCTTATCTAG
>DAOVAK010000298.1 GCA_030671095.1 Deltaproteobacteria bacterium
ATACCTTTGGTAAAGCTCTATGATGGAGGCGTTCTTAATGCGTCTGTCATGGAGATGATTCGGTGGAACGTGCGTACACCTGATGAAGTGACGGGAGACATCCGTTCCCAGATCGCGGCAAATCACGTCTGTGCAGAGAAGATCTGTCAAATGCTCGAAGATAACAATCTAGATAGCCTGGATGACCTGGCGGATGAGATCATAGGGCGAACAGAAAAGAGCCTGAGAGACGCCATCGAGAGGGTCCCCGATGGGGTGTATCGTGCAGAGGGGATTGTAGAGCAGATGGAAGGTCAGGAGGATATCGTCATCAAGGCAGCCGTTGAAGTTAAAGGAAGTGATATCATCGTGGATCTTGATGGCTCTTCAGGTCAAGTGGGCTGGGGCGGCAATGTGGTCTACAACTTCACCTATGCCTATGTACACATGGCCATAAAGAGCATGCTTGATCCTGAAGTCCCCAACAATGACGGTACGGCAGTCCCCATATCAATGAAAGCCCCCGAGGGTAGCGTGGTCAACTGCAAGTTCCCAGCGGCCGTCGCGGCCCGACTACAGATAGGGCATTTTCTCACCGAAATTATATACAGGGCCTTGGCCGGCGCTCTGCCTGACAGAGTCATCGCAGCCAGTGGAGGAACACCAGCAACCATGAACGTCATGTACGGAAAAAGGCATAACGGGCAGCCGTTTCACTCCGTGAGGATCCGGGGTGGAGGGATGGGTGCCAGCTCTTCCATGGATGGTCACTATGTGGCCATATTTCCAGCCAACGGGGCCAATACCCCGGTGGAGATACTCGAGAGCGATACACCGTTGATTGTGGAGAAGAGAGAACTCCTTGCCGATTCAGGCGGCCCCGGTGAGATGAAAGGGGGCCTGGGCAGAAGAGTTGTATTGAGGATTCCGGATGATGAGTATGCTCCTCTCCCACCCGTAAATCTGGGAATGCAGTCAGGAAGATTTCGTTATCCTCCGCAGGGTCTGTTTGGTGGCAAGAATGGTTCAAAAGCCCTGTTCCTGGTGAATGGTGAGCCAGGAAATCCGTATGGACTGACTCAGCTAAATCCAGGAGATGTGGTGATCATGGATGCAGCCGGCGGAGGTGGATTTGGCGATCCCTTGGGGCGTGAGATGGAATTGGTGGAAAGGGATGTGAGAGAGGGGTATGTAAGTATCGAAGGTGCTAAAAATGACTATGGAGTGGCGATCAATCCTGAGACCGGGAAAGTGGATGTGATAGCCACCCAGAAACTAAGGCAGTCCCTGAAGAAATCATAAACGATTCTGGGACATTTACAACAAGGCCCCCTGATTCAGAGAATGGATTTGCATTTATTTCAAAAAGCGCGTAAAAAGAGCTTGACGATAGTAGCCATAGGGTACCAGGCCTAATTCACCCCTGGGAGGGCTCAAAGCCCCAGGACTCGGTTCAATATAATAGGGGAGGGTATTGGCCATGAGAAAACGTAATATCCTTACTTTCATTCTTTTGGCTTTCATTTTCGGCGCTTCTATTATCTACATCCCTAAATGGCAACTCCATGATAGAGGTATTGAAAATGCAAAAGAACGAATCATGCTGGAGAACCAACTCCGGGGAAGTTTGGCACAAATCCTGGGGTGGACGCTCGTCCTAATCGGGCTCTACTTTGTCATGCGCCGAATGACCGCTGCTGAGAGGATGGCTGAGCTTTCTAAACAGGCGCAAGTTACGGAACGCTTCACGAGAGCGATCAATCAACTTGCTGCAAGTTATGCCAGCGGGAAAAAAAGATTAGAGATTCGGGTAGGTGGAATATATGCCCTGGAGGGAATAGCCAGAGAATCGTCGGAATATTATTGGCCGGTTATGGAGATCTTAACCGCCTATGTAAGGGAAAATGCATCCTGGGAAGAAAAAATACAAGACCCAGGTGAAAGACTCAAAATCGCAGGAAAAGAATCTAAAACGGATCCTCTGTACACGCTTTATGCAAAACTTCCTGCAGACATCCAAGCCCTATTGACCGTCATAGGAAGACGTGGACTTTCCTACCTGAATGGTGAGGACCATCGAATAAATTTAGCCCAAACGAACCTCCGTGGAGCCATGCTAATGGGAGCTAACCTCTGTGGAGCTCTTCTTTTACGCACGAATCTTCAGAAAGCGAAGTTTACGAAATCCAACCTGTCAGATGCCTTGCTGGATGAATCTCAATTGGAGGAAGCTGATCTCAATTATGCGAATCTTCAAGGAGCTTCTCTCAGGAAAGGCAGGCTCCAGAGGGCTTATCTCATGGGAGCGAATATCCGCCGTGGCAAAGTTGCAGGAGCCTTTCTCCAGGGCGCCGATCTGAGAGGCGCTGACCTGAGAGGTGCCGACTTGGAGCAAGCAAACCTTGAAGCAGCAAATCTTCAGAAGGCGAAACTGGGGGGAGCTAATCTCCGGGGAGCGAACCTGTTGGGCGCCAGCCTTGAGGGCGCAGACCTTGAGAGGGCCGATTTGAGGGTTTGCGACCTGAGGGAATCTAACCTTCGCGAGGCCAACCTCGGGGGGGCTATACTACAGGGTGCCAACCTATTGAGTGCGACTCTGGAAGGCGCCAATCTTAAAGGGGCGGATCTCAGGGGAGCCAATTTAAAAGAGGCTATTCTGCTGGAGGCAAACCTGGAAAATTCCAATTTGGAGAAAGCTAACCTCCAGAAAGCCTATCTTCGGAGAGCAAACTTGAGAAAAGCAAGAGGACTACCGGCAGATCTTTTATCAGAGGTGGAAACCCTTTACGCCGTGAAGATAGGCTCACAGCTTAAGAAACAAATAAAGAAAGACTATCCTCATCTCTTAGAGAAACCATAATTTTCGTTGCCCTCCTTGAACCCATCACTTCCAATACAGCACCGGCGATGCCACCACCCTAGTACTTACTTGCAAAAATCCATGTGCTAATAGTGTCATTGCGAGGAGCCCCGGGCGACGAAGCAATCTCCGTGTAAGCCTTTGAAATGAAACACGTTTTGGCGCCGAGATTGCTTCGCTGAGTTTACCCTGAGGAACTCGAAGGGCTCGCAATGACGGGCCGGAATAATAACGGTCAATTACGCAAGCAAATACTAACTATGTGTTTGGCAAAAAACAGATGAAAAGAAGCCAGGCAACAGGATAGGAAGCCCAGCCAGAATCCGTCCTGCAGTGGATTGGTGCAATGGTGAATTGGGCAGATTGTATTAAAATGCGAGGAGTGGGGCGTCACGCTGGGCTGCCGTTAGCTCTAAATCCAGAAGGAATGCTTCCTTAAAGCCGAAAGGATTTGCGACTAGGAGATTTGGGAACTTTTCTCGACACCTGTTGTAAAACAGAACAGCGTCATTGTAGGCCTGCCGAGCATGGGCAATTTTGTTTTCCATTGATTTGATTTCCTCCATAAGTTTGCGTACGGTTTCATCGGCTTTAATCTCAAGAGAGTCCTCCACGACTGTGAACAGGCGAGTCAATGCGGTTCTCAGTACTCCCTCTGCTTCCATGAGTCCTTTCATGGGGCCCGAATCACCTGGGTTCCCTGCTGCCCTCGTATTGGCGGCACTGGCCAAGTTGCGGACCCGAATGAGCGCCTCCAATGTCTCTGGCTCATTTTTCATATACGCCTTCAAGCATTCCGGGAGGTTGGGAATGAGGTCATAACGTCGTTTGAGCTGTACATCAATCTGGGAATAGGCGTCCTTAAAGAGATTTCTCCTTATGACGAGCTTGTTGTAGATGAGCATACAAGCCAGTATGGGAAGAATAATGAGTATGGCTAAGATGGAAACAATCGTTGCGATCATCTTCCTCTACGTTTCGAGTGTTGGCCGGAAAAAGGTTCAATTATAAGGTCTGTGTCTCCAGATCCGTTTCCTGTATATGGAGATTGAGGCCTTCACTCTTTTCTTTTGGCGGTCAAACGGCCAAGAGAATCTTAGAAGCAAAATTTGTGCAAACATCATTTTACCACTAAATGTTTAGCAGTTTCAATATATTGTGTTGGTTTTAGGGGCAGCTTTAGATAAAAAATGTGGGCCGATTTCAGAATTATTGAAGGAGTCTGACAGGATTTGGCCTCAAGCCACTAATCCAGCTTATCTCTGCGTGACCTTTCCCAGGAGCGCAATAGGGTAGCCATAGTTGTTGTAGAGCTCACAGTCTGGAGTGCCATATTGCATGGTCTCCGAGATCTTTCGCGGCTGTTCATCTCTTTTCACTTTTATCAACGCCTGGCTCTACGATAAGCGTCAGACCGCGGATTTCTTGAACGAAGACAGGTTCCCCCTCCTCCACTGGCTGGTACCCTTCAGCAAGCTCGGCCTTCCACAGCTCGCCGCGGACTTGTACATATCCCGAAGGAGCCAACCGCTCTTTGGCAATCCCTCGTCCACCAAGCATAGAGTTGGTATCTGGGGAATGATCCCAGTCGTATGCCCGCCAGACAAAAGGATAAAGGACCGCGTCCTTGGCCACCCAGATGGCGAGAGAGCCCCAGAAAATCCATGCTGGAAGATCCACCCAGCGTTGAGCAAAGATAAGGATCAAAACGAGGAGCGCCAATGCAGGCAGTTGGA
>DAOVAK010000370.1 GCA_030671095.1 Deltaproteobacteria bacterium
CATAGAATAATGTCTCCAAAGCTCTGGAGAAAACCCCTGGATCTAGAGGAAAAGTCGCCTCCCACCGGCACAATCCATCTCATTGAGGAGCGATGCAAGGGCTGCGCCCTTTGTGTGGAATATTGCCCTTGCGGGGTCCTGGAAATGTCTGATGCCTTCAACCGTAAGGGGTATCATCCTCCCCTTGTCGTTGAACCTTCTGCTTGTGTAGCCTGTCAATTTTGTGAAGAGGTTTGCCCAGAGTTTGCAATCTACTGTACGGTAGAAGAGGCTCAAGGCCCTAGGCTTAAGGCTTAAGGCAAATGCAATGTTGAGTATCAGCCCTGGACCCTGCACCTTGTGAGTTGTAGGGGTTACAGGGCAGGAGGGGTATCGGGGCGACACATGTCAATTGCTACTAACACTCCTACTTTCAATAGCCTGTGGTTTTAATGCGAGTGAGGCAAACGGATGGGGTCTAAGGCCGTTTTAACAGGAGATCATTTTATCAACGGTGATGAGGCTTCTGCCGAGGGAGCCATCGCTGCGGGGTGTCGCTTTTTCGCGGGCTATCCGATTACTCCGGCAACAGAGGTGGCGGAGAGAATGGCGCAGCGCCTCCCTGCTGTGGGTGGTATCTTCATCCAGATGGAAGATGAAATCGCATCCATGGCCGCTGTGCTCGGTGCGGCCTGGGGAGGGGCAAAGGCGATGACATCCACTTCTGGTCCGGGTTTTAGCCTGATGATGGAAAACATTGGACTGGGAATCATCACCGAGACGCCCTGTGTCATCGTCAATATCCAGAGGGGCGGACCATCCACCGGCCTTCCTACCCTCTGTGGCCAAGGGGATATGATGCAGGCGCGCTGGGGTTCCCATGGCCATTACGAAATCATCGCTATCAGCCCCAGTTCTCCGCAAGAGATGTTCGATTTCACCATCAAGGCCTTCAATCTTGCAGAGACCTTTCGCATCCCTGTCCTGGTCATGGCCGACGAAGTGGTGGGGCACACTGTGGAACGCGTCACCATCCCCCCTGCCAAAGAGATCAAGCTGGTCAACCGCGTCAAACCCACGGCGCCGCCTGAAACCTACCTTCCTTACAAGACTGATAATTCTCTGATCCCTGTCCTACCAGATGCAGGGGATGGATATAGAATCCACGTTACAGGGCTCACCCATGATGAAAGAGGATATCCCATGACAGATGCTGAAAATCAGGAAAAGATGGTAAAACGCCTGATCCAAAAGATCCGAAAAAATAGGGATCAAATCATCGATTATGAGACCTATTTTCTGGATGGAGCCAAGATTGCCCTTGTGACCTACGGTTCTTCTGTAAGGCCAGCCCTCAGGGCCATGCGCACCTTGCGAGAGGATGGTGTCAAGGTGGGCCTCCTGAAGCTGAACACAGTTTGGCCATTTGCGGAGGATCTGATCCGTAAATTGGCAAAAAAGGTGGATGCCTTTGTGGTTCCAGAGGTGAACTTTGGCCAGATCGCCCTTGAAGTGGAACGATGTTCTGGAGGTCAAGCCCTCACCAGCCTCATTCCTCATGCTGGCGGAGGTATCCACAATCCCAAACAGGTCGTGAAGGATGTGGAAAAGATCTTGCGCAGACTCGGAAGTAAGAGAAAGAGACGATGAACCAAAAAGAGAAAGAGGGCCTATACAGGCATCCAAAGGATGACCTCCTAAGGGAAGACCGTATACCCCATATTTGGTGTGCGGGATGTGGTATTGGCAGCGCCTTTTCGGCCTGCATCACGGCCCTTCAGAAGACAGGGATGGATTATGACAGACTCGCTGTTGTCTCGGGTATCGGATGTTCAGGGAGGGTGGCAGGATATCTCAAGATCGACTCCTTTCACACCACACATGGGCGGGCCATTCCTTTTGCGACGGGTCTGAAATTGGCCAAACCCGAGTTGAATGTCTTTGTCTTCAGCGGCGAAGGAGACCTCTTCGCCATAGGTGGTAATCACTTTATCCATGCCGCTCGAAGAAATGTGGACCTTACGGTCATCTGTCTGAACAACATGAACTATGGAATGACCGGGGGTCAGGTCTCTGCAAATACGCCAATCGGTGCAAAGACAACCACTACCCCTTATGGGAACCCAGAAACTCCCCTGAACCTCCCTTCTCTAGCCGCCGCCTGTGGGGCAGTTTATGTGGCCCGGTGGCTCTCCCTGGACGTGAGACGGCTCACACAATCCATTCAGGAAGCCCTCGTGAAACCTGGATTTTCCTTTGTAGAGGTGATCGGTCCATGTCCCGTCGCCTTTGGACGCAGGAATCGTCTGGGCACTCCTCTGGAGATGATCAAGTTGTACAATGAAAACAGCGTGATCAAAAACAACGTGCATCCAGATGAAACGATTATAGAAGAAGGGAAAAAGATGGTCCTTGGAAAGTTTGTGGACATCCAGCGACCCACTTTTCTGGAAATGCTCCCTGAGATGTCCGACGCAGGGGGCACCACATGGCCCGACAAAGGAATAGTGACCGAAAGCAGGGACGGTTAAGGGAGGAGGGACGATGGCTAAGAAAAGCGAATACCATGAGATCATCATCACAGGGTTCGGAGGACAGGGGATTATCTTAGCCGGCAATATCCTTGGGAAGTCTGCCACACTCTTTGAGAAAAAGAATGCGACCCTCATCCAATCGTATGGCCCGGAGGCCCGGGGGGGTTCATGTGTCGCGCAGGTGGTGGTCTCTGGAGAGAACATCGAGTACCCCTATGTGGAAAATCCCCATGTCTTGATCTGTATGTCCCAAGAGGGTTTTGACAAGAACATCTCAAAGCTGATCAAAGGAGGGGCACTCTTCACGGATTCTGGGCTTGTAGAGACCGAAAAGAAAAGAATCCCCAGGGGTGCCAAAGCCTATTCCATTCCGGCCACCAGTTTCGCTGAAGAGATGGGGGTCAAGCTGATGGCCAATATCATCATGCTGGGGTTTATGACCGCTGTCACAAAACTCGTCTCCTACGATGCACTCAGAAAGGCAGTCGCCACCTCGGTGCCAAAAGGCACGGAAGAGAAGAACATGGCCGGTCTGGAGAGGGGATACCATTACGGAATGGATCTGAAGCCCAAGAAGACTTAGTGCGCGGAGCAAACCCTGTATGACCTTAGATAAAGGCATTCTCATTATTGGAGCGACGCCACAGGGATTACAGGCAGCACTGACCTTGGCTCAGTTTGGCAGGAAAGTAACCCTAATCGACAGGGACTCGAAAATTGACAAACCACCTAGGCGTTGGCGTGACAAGGGCAAGCGCTGGCATCGACACCTCCTCACACAATCCTCCTATCACCCGCTCATAGAATTACACACTGAAACGGAAGTTAAGGAATTAGAAGATGGAAAAAATGGGGTCAGAGTAAAGTTGCTTCAGAGACCCCACTGGGTCCTTCCCCATTTGTGCGTTGATTGTGAAAAATGCCTTCTCGCCTGTCCTGTGGATCTATCAAGTGGGGGGAAACCCCTGTTCCACGTAACATTCCCCACCACCATGGCTATCGACAAGCGGAAGGAGGCCCCGTGTCGATCAGCCTGCCCCATTGACATGAACCCCCAAGGTTATGTGGCCCTCATTGCGCAGGGAAGATTTGAGGAAGCCTATGATCTCATCAGAGACAAGAACCCACTCCCTGGGATCTGCGGCCGGATTTGCCACCATCCCTGCGAGGCGGCGTGTCGGCGCCAGGAGATCGATGAGCCCATTGCCATCTGTGCCTTGAAGCGGTTTGCTGCAGAGGAAGGGAAGAAGAAACGAAAGAATGCTGGCCATCCTGGCGCATCCTTCCCCGAAGGACCGCGAGTCGCCATCATCGGGTCAGGACCCGCCGGACTCACGGCCGCACACGATCTGGCGAAGGCCGGTTTTCGTCCCATGATCATAGAAGCCAAAGACAAGCCTGGAGGCCTCATGAGGCAGGCCATTGCGCCTTTTCGTCTGCCCAGGGAAATCCTTGAAGCGGAGATTGCGGAGATACTGGACTTGGGGATTGATTTAAGGCTTAACACGCCCATCCACTCTTTGAAGGAAC
>DAOVAK010000042.1 GCA_030671095.1 Deltaproteobacteria bacterium
GGGGATATTTCTCAACGGTTTGCCATATCTTCCAGTCCGAGTTCGATCAGTCTTTCTCTGGTCGGAACGCCTTTCTGGACATCCCAGCCCTTTTCCTCATAATAGCTATCCAGCATCTTTTCAAGGTCTTCTCTGGCCAGCGGTTTGTCACCGAAGTAATCGGTCAAGACCATCTCTTCATCCCTATCGGGCCTCTTTAGAGGTTCAAACCATTTTTGGGGAAAACGATCGTGTTTTCTGTCAAAACCCTCCCTGACATTGAGCATCTTATAAACATTGTAGGCCCTTTCCGCGCTCTTCAACAGGTCCTGCTGGTCCTTTTCAATCCCGGTCGCGGCCGAAAACAGCTCTGCCGCGATCTTGACATCATAAAGAGACGAATTTTGCATCCTGAAACAGACCCCCAGGCAATTTAGGATGGTGGCCCAGTTTTCATAATGGGCCGTAAGACGACCCAGGTCAAAACCTTGCCCATTAAAGATCCTATCCATGGCCTCTTCCGGAACATAGCCCACCTTTGAAACGATTTTCTGAATGAATTCAGGCTTCCTGCCCTTTGCCACGGTCAGCCCTCCCACTGGCATATCATGGGCACCTCTCGGATTGACTACGGAACCAAAGACCTCTACACCCATATTGGCTCTTGCATCAAAATCGGGTTCTGTCCCCTTGATCTGGTAAGCCTCGTCTTCATGACCAAATCTTCTGATAATACCCTCAAAGCCCTCAGCCAGAATGGCGCCGAATCCCTCTTTCGATACAGTCATCTCAAGTAACTTTCTGGTGGTCTCAAAGCCTGGCTTGAGTTCCAGACCGTCTGTATCTTCTCTCGTAATGATGCCGCGCTGGTAAAGATCAGTGGCAAAACTTATCAGAGCACTCAAGGTCATGGCATCTACTCCCAGCCTGTTGGCCTGATAGAACATCCAGCACGCCCTATCAAAACTGCCCAATTCATTTCGGATACCGAAGGACATGGCAGGATCAATGGGCGCAGAGATCATGAGCTTCAGTCCTTTGAACTCACCTTCATCAAATTGCAACAAAAACTTATCAGGGGTAATGCAGGAAGGACAACCGATGAGCCTCTGCTTCACTCGATCGAAATGCTGTGGCCCATAAATATCGAAACAATCCTTTTCCGGATAGACTTGAGAGGCATTCTTAAAGGTAAAGTATCCTGCAGATGTCCACATGGGAAAAATGAAATAGAGGCCCTGTCTTGTCCATTTCTCGCGCAAAGGATCCTCGATGGCCTTGTTCGCTAATCGATTTGTAGCTTTCATAAACCGCTTTCGATCGGCAACCTTGATGCCCTTGGTTCCCTCTAGGACGATCGCCTTGAGCTTTCTGAAGCCCAAATTCGCGGCAAAAGACCTGCCAAAGCTGCTACAATAATCAATAAACATGATGGATATCTTTACCATGTTCTCTCCCGCAGGACCAAGACAGGCTATGGAAGCGCTTGCCCCATGTCTTTTTTTCAGTATATCGGTTGCCTCCAGGATATCACGGCCCCACAGGTCGCCAGCATCGCAGATCTCTACCTCATCATTGACAACCTTCAGGTAAACAGGCCTCTCCGACCTCCCTGTAATAATCAGATGATCATACCCCGCCCACTTAAGCTTTGTTCCAAAAGCCAGGCTGCCCACGGCCGTAACAACCGTCCCTGAGGCACCATCTTTGGTCGTGAGAAAACTCTTTGGGGCCCCGGGACTCAGGGTCCCGTTGAAAAGGCCCGCTCCGAATATTAGGGGCATCTCAGCACTGTAGGCATCCATGCCCGGTTTGATGAGATCATAGGCCAGCCTGGCATTGATGCCCCATCCACCAATGTATTTGTCCCCAAGTTCTCGGTTTAAAGACTCCTTCTTGATCTCGCCGCTGCTCAGGTTGATCCATAAGATATTACCGGCATAACCAGATACTTTCATCACCCTGCCTCCTTATATGTTGCCCTTGAGAGGAAAGTTCGGGCTCCTTCTCCTCTGAGGGCCATTAAATCTAAGGAATGTTTCACCGCACGCACAGAGCACGCCACGGATGAGTTGTTTTTTGCTCCCTGGCTGTGTCTAAAGTACTAAGCGACCTTTTCGTTTTCAGACGACAGGGCGCCTGAAGGGCAATGCGTGACACAGATCCCGCACCGGTCGCACTCCTCTGCGAAGGAGATCTCAGGGGCTCGATTTAGATAAGGTATTACCGTGATCTTGGATACCTGGGGATTAAAGCATTTATCAAATCTGAATCCACATCGCATGATGCATATTAAACAGCCCTGACACTTTTCTGAATCAACGATTATGGGCGGTCCCTTACTCTCAGAAACAGACATATCAACCTCCACATATCAGGGCGCGAAATGCCCTGTCCATCTTTTCCATCACTACTTCTTAAATTTGGGGGATCTTTTTTCCTTAAAGGCAGAAATCCCTTCCTTCATATCATCGGAGAGCATGGTCATGGTGTGGGCCCTTGCTTCGAACTCAATGGCTGTAGTCAGATCCATAGTTGATCCCTGGTAGATGCACTTCTTGGCCAGGCCAATGGCCAGAGAGGGTTTTTCAGTCAATTTTGAGGCAAGCTCTATCGTCCTGTCCACGAGCTCTTCTGCAGGCACAACCCGGTTCACAAGCCCAATCCTCTCCGCTTCACGGGCATCAATAATCTCACCCGTAAAAATCAGTTCACATGCCTTGGGGACTCCGACTATACGAGGCAAGAAATAGGTCGCCCCGGCGTCACTCTGAACACCGATGTTAAGATAGGCATGGCCAAAGCGGGCCCTGTCAGAGGCCATGATGATATCGCAGGCCAGAACAAAACTTAATCCAGCCCCTGCTGCCACCCCGTTCACCATGGCAATGACCGGCTTGGGCATGGTTTTCAGGTTGAGAGAGACCTGGCCAAACATCATGACAACTGCGAATAGTTCACCAGGATCTCTTATATCATATATCGACGAATCAAGATCTCCCCCAGCGCAGAATCCCTTGCCACGACCGGTCAGGATAACAACCTTCACCTCCGGATCATCTTTCACTTCTTCAGTACCTCTTACTAATTCTTTAATCATCTCCTGGTCAACAGCGTTCATTCTTTCGGGCCGGTTTAGAGTGATAGTGGCCAGCCCCGCCTTCCTTTCAAGAATGATAGCCTTATATCCTGTCTCCATTGGCGCCTCCTATCCCAAAGAATTTTTTGAAGAAAGTCTCTCCTGCTTTCTCTTTGAAATCTTACTGGAGTTATCACCCCGTTGCTCTCTTTCGAAATTCAGAATAGTTGGAAAGATGGGAGAGTGCTCTTATTGCTCGTTCAATAGTTGGATATAATACCAACCCCCTTCCTTTAAACTCAGCGGCCACTCGCTCGTCAGGCACATACAACCAGGTGACCACCGGCTTGTCCGGATAGCCCCTTACCGCTTCGGCTAGGGTAGAAATGAGATCCAGTGTCTTGGGATAGAAATAAATGCTGGGAATGATGAGAAGCAGAGCATCGACTTGAGGATCGCTGAGGAGAGCCTCTGCGGCTTCTTGGAACAGACCCGAGGCGCCTATTTCAGTAAAAGAAGCGATACCGATATCTACAGGGTTGCCCACACCAAGCCAAGGGGGAAGATGCCTCGCTATCCTTCTCCTGGTTTGAGGGGAGAGGAATGCTAATTGGAGACCCTGTCGGACACAGGCATCAGTTGCCATTACCCCTCCTGCCATTGGTACGGTGATAATCCCCAACTTATTTACAGTGGAAAGGGGCAAGAGCCAGAAAGTGGTCACCAAGTCTTCCAGTTCGTCGAAGTCTTCGGCCAGGATGACCCCGCTCTTATGAAAAGCTGCAGCATAAATCTCGTCTTTGCCTGCAATAGAGCCAGTGTGGGAGAGAACGGCCGTTGCCCCCTGGCGAGTTCTTCCTCCTTTCAGCGCAATGACGGGCTTTCTTGTACTGACTTGCTTGGCTATTCGGAGGAACCGCTTCCCATCCCGGATGCTCTCCAGATATAGGGCAAGGACCTTTATATCCGGGTCAGCGCCGAAATATTGCAAAGCCTCCTCAAAGCCGATATCACAAGCATTACCTAAGTCTATGCCTTTTCCCAGAAATTTTACTCGAGGTCCGCCGGCAAAGAGAATGCCACTCTGAGCTATGGTTGCAATAGGAATTCTGTCTATGTCAAAGGGCACGAAAGCGGTATTAAGATTGAGAAAACCATTGGCGACGCCGAAGGAATTAGGCCCTAGTATCCTGGCTCCCCCCTCCAAGGCAATCCTGCTCATCTCCCGCTGCAAAGCGTGTCCCTCTTCATCTGCATCCGTAAACCCCTGGGCGACCACGGCTATGGCTTTTATCCCCTTCTCGGTGCACTGCTTTATCAGCTGAGGCACCAAGAGCCGCGGAGCGTAAATTATGGCCAAGTCTATTTCAACGGGGATATCCTTCACAGTAGGATAAGTTTTTACGCCCAGGATCTCAGAGGTGTTGGGGTTTACCGGATAAAGCTTCCCTGGATAGCCATAATGGAGCAAGTTCTCCAAAACGTTTGTTCCACCCCCGGTGCGGCGAGAGACGCCAACGAGCGCAATGGAGCGAGGCTCCATAAAAAGCTTCATTACGAATAAATCCCCCAATTCAGCTCCACTGTTCATGTCACTGACCTATGCAATACTTTTATCATTAATGCCGTAGCCTCCGGCTCCATCTCTACCCGCTCAAGAAAGACAGCTGGTATGGACTTGCCCTTCACATCTATTTTCGGCCGTATTCTTTTTTTGTCTTTGTGCTCCACTAAAGATCCTTTAGTGTGCTATTAAACATCACGGGGGCTTATTGCCCTATGAACCGAGGCTTCCTCTTCTCCAAAAAAGCCTTCAAACCTTTCCAAAAAAATTCTTGCATCGAGAACAGATGCACCGGAACCCTCTTCAAAAACTTGCACCGGATTTAGATCCGCTTCAGATATCTGTGGAAAATCAGACAGAAGGTTCGAAAATTTCATCAAAATATCTGCCAGAGTATTCAGATCAGAAGGATTTTTACCTCTAAACCCTGTAAGTATCCTATAGCCTTTCAATTCCTTCAACATTTCCAGGCATTCTTCCTTAGAAAGCGGAGCGAGGCGAAAGACAACATCATCAATAATCTCTGTAAAAACACCCCCTATCCCCACCATAAGCACCGGACCAAAATCTTTGTCTTTCTCACCTCCAACAATGACCTCAACTCCTTCGCTTACCATTCGCTGGAGCTTTACCCCCAATATCTCTGCTTCAGGACAAGATCTTTTTATAGCCTTCATCATTTGAGCATAACACCTGTAGGCCATCTCCTCGTCTTTTATGTCCAACCGGACGCCCCCCACATCACTTTTGTGGGGGATTTGACGCGAATGTATTTTCATTACCAAGGGACATCCTAATGCCTGAGCAGCTTTTGTGATTTCCGCGGGGGTCTTTGCCACCTTAAGCTCTGTGATATTGATCCCATAACATTCAAGGAGTTTCATGGTCTCAATATCGTCCAGATAGTAATCCTTTGTGGAGGAGATAATTTGTTGTGCCTGATAAACATTCCTGGAAATAACCCTCTGGGATACGAATCTCCTTGTTCGGGATTTTAAAAGAGAATATTGCAATTTCTTACTAAGAGATTCCACTCCATCTTCAATGGTATCATAGAGCGGAAAGGTTATGCTTTTTTTTAATTTATGAACAGAATCCGGATCAGTAATCAAAGAAATGGCTATAGGTTTATTCACCCTCTCCGCCTCTCCATAAGCAAGGGAAATAAGCTCTTCTGTTTCCAGCTCACCATGGACTTCCTTTCCCAACTTAAAAACACAAAATATCACGGCATGTACCCCATCAAGAGCCAGAACCATTTTCAATATATCTAAGATCCTTCTGTTCTCAAGTATATTTCCCAAATCAATGGGATTGGTGTAATTTATAATCCTTGGCCGGCCCATATCCCATAGCTTGTCCTTTAGGGCCGCTGGAATATCTACCAGCTTTAGGCCCGATCTCCGGCAGGCATCCTCAGAGAGAAGGGCCATCCCCCCAGAAGCTGCCATGGAAACCACATTCGGTCCTCGCAGCGGAATTCCAGACAGGGCCTCGGCCCAGTCAAGTAGTTCCCTAAGAGATTCAGTCCGAATAATTCCGGCTTGAGAGAATGCGGCTCCCACTATCCTGTCGTCACTTGCCAGGGCCGCTGTATGCGAGTAGGCCAGATCAGATTCAGGACCTCTATTTGATTTAAGAACGATAAAGGGTTTATCACTCTCTCTAGCCAGTTCACACAGCCTTTTACCGCCTGTGAGACTTTCAAGATAGTATAAAATAACCTCTGTGCGATCATCATTTATGAGGTGTTCAGTCAGTTGAATTTCATCCACACTCAACTTGTTTCCGATACTGATAACCTTGGAAAGGCCATCGATCTCGTGGGAAAGGACAAGGCTTGATAACCATCCCACCGAGCCGCTCTGGGAAATAATGGCAATCCTACCTTTTTTGATTTGATCTCGCTTCAAGAGGCCGAAGGAAAGGCAGACTCCGGTATGAAAATCCATGAGGCCTTGACAATTGGGGCCAATGAATTTTATCCTGTACCTGTCAGCAATCTCAACGATCTCTTGGGTCAATCGCAGGCCCTCGCCCCCCAACTCATTGAACCCGCCCGTGATAATAACAATTCTCTTGATTCCCAATTCTCCACAATCCCGAAAAATATTCGGTACCGTATGAGCGGGAGTAACAACGGTGACAAGATCGATAGGGGCTGTGACCTCTCTTATGGAGGTCAGGACCGGATACCCGCTGATGGTGCACGGCTGTGGTCCTATGCCATAAACCTCGCCTTCAAATCCCATTTCTCTTAAATTCTCAAGGACGAAAGCACCTAGGTTGCCGGGAGAAGGACTTACGCCATAAACCGCAATACTCGATGGCTCAAAAAATTTTTTCATATCCCTCTTTCTTGTAACCAGAAATCTATGGAATTTAGTTCGCTCCGCTCACAATTGGTCGAGTAGTTGAGTAGTTGAGTGGTCGAATGGGTGATTGTTTCAACTACCTAACAATTTGACGGCTTGACTATTTAACTCAATAAGTTGCTGAAATGTATGTTGGTTTTTGCGAGTTTTAACGAGTTTTTGTGCCACCCTGGTCGCATAATCGCATATGTGCGATCCCCCCAAAGCGACCGCCAAAAATGCGGTCTATACAACGCCTGTCTATTTAGGAATGATTAAAGCTCATAGGCATGAAGGAATCCTTCGTGAATAGCCTCCATCATGCTTCTTGGCTCCGAACAGTCCCCAATTTTATAAAAAGGGATACCTTTCTCCTCAATGATTTTCTCCAGATTCATATCCGACTTGTAACCCATTGCCAAGACAATGGTATCCATATGGTCTATGCTTTCACTATGTCCATCTTCTTCCAGGATCAAGCCACCCGTATTTATCTCTTTCACTGTCTTTTTCGTGAATATCTTGATGCCCTTCTGTTTCATCCGTTCCATGAGCAGAGCCCTTGTCAACAAACCCATATCTGTAACAACATGGCTCAGCATTTCAACAATCGTAACCTTTGCCCCCTTATCAGCGAGGAACTCTGCGGTTTCACATCCCACCATCCCCCCCCCGACGATAACAACGTTGGCGCCAAAAGAAGCCCCAGTAAGGATCTCCTCGGCAGTAAGAACATTATTGTTTTGTACACCCGGTATATCCGGATTGATCGGCAGGGAACCTGTAGCCAGGATCACCAAATCCGGCTTTATTTTATCTATCACGGTTTCATCGACCTCTTCCCCCACCTTAATATGGACTCCCAAGTCTTTTACCTGAGAGATAAGAAAGCCGGCCAACTCTTTTATCTCACCCTTGTGGGGTGGAATGGCGGCGATATTCATCTTTCCGCCCAGTTCATGGCCTTTTTCGTAAAGAAATACGTCATGGCCTCGCAGTGCCGCCACCCTGGCACATTCCAGCCCACCAGGGCCGCCGCCGATTACAAGGACTCTTTCTGGCACAGAGGCCTTCCTGTCAAGATCAAATTCCCATTCCCTTCCGGTCAGGGCGTTACCCAGACAGGCGATGTCCTGATCGGCAAGAAGCTTATCGACACAACCCTGGTTGCAGCCGATACATGGCCTGATCTCTTGAGGTCTCCCTTCTATCACCTTTGCAGGCATTTCAGGATCTGCCAGTAATGCCCTCCCCATAACAACCATATCGGCCTTTCCTTGGGCTAAAATATCTTCCGCCATCTCTGGATCTTTTATCCTGCCCACCACAAAGACAGGCACCCTGCTACCGATGGCCTCCTTAATGGCAGAAGCATGCTCCACATAGAGCCCCTGTGAAACAGCTGCAGGCTGTATGATCATGGCAGATGATTCATAGACGCCCCCCGAGACATGGATGGCGTCGATACCGTTGTCTGAAAGAATAACGGAAAAGGCCATTGTGTCTTCAACGGTGAGCCCCCCGTCAACGAATTCTTCCGAACTCATCCGATAGATGATAGGAAAAGCGTCTCCTACCTCTTTTCTGACCCTCCCAAGAACCTCCAGAGGGAATCTCGCCCTGTTCTCCAGGGGGCCGCCATATTCATCCATTCGCTGGTTGCTATAAGGCGATAGAAACTGACTGATGAGGTATCCATGCGCCCCGTGCATCTCCACGGCATCGAAGCCGGAGACCATTGCCCTGCGGGCGGCTTGCCCGTAGGCCTCGATCATATTATTGATATCCCCTTTTGTCATTTCCTTTGGTTCTTCCCGGCAAACCGGACAGGGTATGGGCGAAGGCGCGATAAGCCGACCCCCAGTCATGGTCCCATGACTCTGCCTGCCGCAGTGATAGATTTGAATCGCTATTTTCGTTCCGAATGGATGAACGTCGTCGACGAGGCCCTTTAGCCCATCAATGAAATCATCCTTGTAAATGCCCAGTTCATTTGAATATCCTTTCCCAGATGGATCGACGAATGCGGCCTCAACAATGATCAGACCAACGCCGCCTTTGGCCCTGGCTCTATAATAGGCCTTTAACCTTTCCGTGACGGTACCATCCCTACCGGCATAATTGGTCACCATCGGGGGCATGACAAACCTGTTTTTTACTTCAATCTCTCCGATCTTAATAGGTTGTAGCAATTTCTCAAAGGGAGACATCATTATTCTCCTTTTTAATAATATTCTGTATCACTCTTGCCCAAAAACGGTTTTAAAAAAATGAATTGAAAACCTGCATTCAACCATTAAGTGCAACACTTTTAGGTTTTGGGCATAATTCCGAAATCATACTGCGAAAGCCCCAAAACCTAAAAGTGTTGCATTTGCTTATTGAACTGGGGGGATAGTTATTATTAGAGACTGTTACGAAAAAACCTATCCGAGAGGAGCGGAATATATATGAATAAGAATGCAAAACAACGATTCGATGTAGACCCTATTTTAGAAAAGATTTCGCCTCATATTCCCGACAGAGAGATAGATTTTTTCCGTATAGAAATTTTAATACTCAGGGTCGATCAAGGTCATTTAAAGCGAGTCAGCTTTACAGGGCACACATATTAACCCTGATCAAAGGGATTACGTCATTCAATAAAATGTGTAATGAATTCAAATTCAGAAGGTCCCTTCGGGATTTTTGTCGTTTTAAAAATGAGAATTCTACACCTACAAATCGTATTCTATCTGAGTTCAGAGGGAGCTTAAAACCTTCTGGATTTGAGAGATCGCTCGACTGATTACATTAACCTTTGTAAATACGATCAAACTGCCCGTTATAAAGATCGCTGTTCCAGACGCAACGGACATGCCGGCCAATTGCAAGGGCTTTACTAAAAAAAATGCACATGCACTACAGAGTGCAAATGCCCTAAGGAGTATTCTGCTAAGGGGGCAGCTAAAGGCAAAAGGCTTCCACTTGCTGGTAATACGTCTTCCAGGTAACACGCTTGTAAATCCCCCGATCTTTAAACCGAAATGCCGTAGCCTCCGGCTCCATCTCTACCCGCTCAAGAAAGACAGCTGGTATGGACTTGCCCTTCACATCTATTTTCGGCCGTATTCTTTTTTTGTCTTTGTGCTCCACTAAAGATCCCTTAGTGTGCTATTAAACATCACGGGGGCTTATTGCCCTATGAACCGAGGCTTCCTCTTCTCCAAAAAAGCCTTCAACCCCTCTTTGCTGTCCTCTGAAGCAAAGCAGGCTCCAAGGCATAGACTCTCTATTTTCAGTCCCGACTCCAGATCCACCTGCATGCCCTGGTTGATTGCGCGCAGGGCGTACTTCATGGCAATAGGACTCTTTTCCGAAATCCTCTCAGCCATCTGGAGGCATTCATCCATCAGTTCATCCGGCGGTATCACTCTATTGACGAGCCCCATACGATATGCCTCCTCTGCATCTATGATCTTTCCAGTCAGAATAAGCTCCGCGGCCCGCGCCTTTCCGATCAGTCGTGGTAATCTCTGCGTGCCACCTCCACCGGGGATAATTCCCAGGTTGATCTCCAACTGCCCCATCCTGGCCTTCTCCGATGCGACCCTCAAAGTACAGGCAAGGGCGATTTCGCATCCTGCACCAAAGGTATAGCCGTTGATGGCTGCAATGGAAGGAATAGGAAGATCATCGATCCTGTTTATCAGCCCCTGTCTGTCTGTAGACTTATCGATCCCCGTGAGGGGTGTCCTCTTGCTGAGTTCCCCGATATCGGATCCTGACATGAATGATTTCTCCCCGGCCCCTGTCAGAATCACACAGCGGATATCTTTATCTTCTTCAATTTCATCCAAAGCCTTCTCCAGGCCATCCACCATGGCGCTGTTAAGGGCATTGTGCACATCAGGCCGATTGAAAGTAATCGTGGCAAACGCCTGGTCCTTTTCAAAAACAATTTCCTGGGCGGACATCACTCACTTCCCTTCTTGACTATAATCATAGAATCCCCTGCCCGTCTCACGACCAGCCAAACCGGCCCGAACCAAATTCTTCACCCACACGGGCACACGAAACCTTTCACCCAGTTGCTCTGCCATATATTCCGTCACATGGAGAAGTAGCGGAATCCCATTTAGAAAGTCAAAGAGTTCAAATGGTCCCATGGGGTGACCTAGACCGAACTTTGCCCCCGTATCAACATCCTCAAC
>DAOVAK010000722.1 GCA_030671095.1 Deltaproteobacteria bacterium
TGGCCTCCCGGAACAATCCGTTCTCCATCTCACTGCGCTCATCATAGCCGTCATAGGTCGTAAGCGGTTTTTGGACAGAACCATTGGTGAGAATGACCAAAGTGTCGGAGTCGGGATTGTTTACCATGTAGGGATCGTGCAGAACAACTACGGCATTTATAGGGTTAGGGGAAAAGTCATTGCGGTTTTCATGGCTGCCGCTACCGAGTTCTCCATAAAACCCTGCTGAAGTCAGGCCCTCAATGCCCACGACTTCCCAGCGATCCGTAACAGTTTTTTTGTTTTTGCCTGCACCGACTGCTCGCTCTTCCTCTCTGGTTTGTACAATGCCCGTATCTACCAAGGAAAGAGCATCTTCATAAACGTTCATATTGGTCTTGGCAGGGATGTAGAAGATGATGTGCATATCAGTATTGAGCCACCACAACAATTTGCCATCCATAAACCCTCGGTCCAAGGCTATAGAGACAATTTCGGCATGGCTACCCAAATTAGTAACCGCCTGCTCGATGACTTCTTGGGCATATTGGATATCGGGAACTTCAATGGTGGCAAAGCGTAGGGCAAGAGGTAAACGGCTATTGGAGTCCCATACCACCCAAATTTTGAAGCCAAAGATGGTTTCCAGAACCTTTCGGATACGGCCTTTTCGCCGACGGAGATCCGGCGCTTTCTCTTTTGTGACCTTGCCGCAGCCTTCACATAGTTCGGTAGATTGTATGTCTGAAGAATCCAAAATTGCATGGATCTTTTTGGGGAAGAATGAATGGGCAGCCAAGATAGCCACAACGCCATTGAAGAGCCTCTCTAAGGCGTGTGCAGCAATAGCTTGGATATAAGTGGCAATGGAATCCGGGCAGATAGGACCTCGTATCTCACTTGGTTGTGTGTCATCCTCTTTACTGGGTTTACCAGAGGAAGTTTTGTGCTTTCCTCTTTCACAGGTCCCATCTCTTATTTCCCTGCCATTGAAACCCACAAGTCGCATGAGTGGTTGGGATCGGAGTATAACGGGGCGAATATGCCAAAAAAAGGCAACACCGGCCACTATGCGCATCAAATAGATAAGAATAACAGCAGGGAATTTCACGTTGCTTTCACGCTCGGTAATATTGGGATCGAGTTTATTGAACAGGTCCATGAACCCAAATTGATCGAGGAAGTAGAAGAACTCATCAAAGAGTCCTGCTTCACCAAGGCCATAGACCTCAGAAATATCTTTACCCTCAGCAAGGTCTTTGGCAATGCCTGTCTGGTCTTTGTGAGCGGTGCACCAGGTCAGGCGTTCAGCGATTTTCTGTGATGCCCTTTGGGCTAATCCCATGAAATGAGGTTTAGCATATGACGATCAAGTTGTCAACTTTCAATATGCGCTAACCTACTGATATTACGACTAATATCGGCCTTCAAATCCGCCTTATGGGGGATTTTTTTGGAAAAGATGGAGAGGGGTATATCTACTGCCCTCAACGTTCAATCAGAGGCGAACCGGGCCCTTTGATGGCTATATATGAAGGAGTTGGGAAGAGAGCAATGAAATGCAAAAAAATACAATTGCGGTCAATTTTGTTGATTTTTTTTCGAAAGCGGTGACACGCGTGATAGCGCCCATGGATGGTTTACCTGCCATCCGTCTAACATTGCTCCACTTGTGGTAACTGTTTGCCTGTCTCCCAGAGAAAACGTACATGACGCCGGGGGGCTATGAATGGTTACATTCAATGACGTTTCTTTTATCGAATATTCAGAGCGGCACCACGGTCCAAGGGATAATCGTGATCGTAGAAAGGTTGCGGTTGCGCAGCCCTGGCCCAGACCTGGTTTATAAGCTTATTGCTTGATTCATGGTTTAGGCTCGACCTATATGCTTCACAAGAACACTCAAATCCGTCGCACCAGGGCGGGCTCGAATCGGTTAACGTGTAACGTCATACGAAACCAGCAGCGCAACCGTAAAACGTTAAACGAAGCCAACATTGCTTCGCTTAAAGCAATGGATTATTATTTTGCTCCAATTTCGTGGGTTTGAGGCAAAGCTTCGCTAGAGTCATTAAAAAAAGGTTGAAACGTCTGATCAAAGAGGGCATGATGGTACATTAA
>DAOVAK010000788.1 GCA_030671095.1 Deltaproteobacteria bacterium
CCAGGTTGCCCTCTAATTTCCCTGCCCACCGTAGAGTTAGCGCATCTTTTTCGCCTTAGTAAGAAATTCATTCAGATTCTTACGGATAGCGATCTTGTCATACTTACCTACGCTTGTCTTCGGTATAAGGTCACAAAAAGCTATATAGCATGGCAGCATCCACTTCATTATTTTACCTTTATCCACCCCTTCGGCTATGAGGAACTTATAAATATCATCCTCGGTCACCGAGGAACCAGGCACAGGTTTGACAAGCGCCATAGGTAGCTCTCCCCATTTCTCATCCGGGACACCTACAAATGTCGCCTCAAGGACATAGTCATAGGTTGCTGTTAAATTTTCTAACAGCACAGTAGGCACCATCTCTGCACCGCTTCTGATCACATCAGTTATCCTATCGGCAATAGTGGTGTAGCCTTCCTTGTCCACCTTAGCCATATCCCCAGTATGGAACCAGCCATCACGCCATGCCGTCTCAGTCTTCTCTGGGTCCTTAAAGTATTGCTCTGTAATCCAGTGCCCTCTGAGCACGATTTCACCAAGAGTCTCATTGTCGGGAGGGACCGGTTTCCCATCCTCACCGATCACCTGCACTTCAATTCCTATCGGTGCCATCCCTGTCTTGACCCTAACCTCGTCTTGCTTCTCTTTGGGCCAGCTGAGCATATGACGCTTCAGAAGAGCCAGGATAGAGGGACCCGCTGTCTCTGTCATCCCATAGCCTGAGCCTGCCCTCAAGAAGGGGAACAGTTTTTCCGCTTTGGCTTTAAGTCCCAACGGTAGGGCAGCGCCTCCCACACCAATTGTCCGAAGACTGCTGAGGTCATACTTTTTCAAATCCTCAAACTCGATCAGCATAGCCAGCATAGTCGGTACAAGCCCCGCCGAAGTGACCCGCTCCGTCTGAACAATCTCACAGAAGGTTTGAGGGCTAAACCTGCCCGGGAATACTATCTTACTCGCAGAAACAACATTGTACCAGGGAGAACCCCACCCATGGATATGGAAAAGCGGAATATTAACCAAAGGTACATTCACTATGGGTATGCCGGAAACCAACTCCCTAAGCAAATCATCACCCCGCCCGCCACTAGCTATCACCTTATCAATTGTTTCAGCCTCTATAGTCATCACCGTCTCAAGCATTTCGGTCATCATGTTCGCATTCGCCATCCCCGTCAGAGCCAGCAGATGAATAGACTGGAGATAAAGTTGCCGGTGAGTGAACATCACACCTTTAGGTAGGCCGGTCGTACCTGTAGTGTAATAAAGCACGGCGTAGGTGTCCTCATCAAGAAACGGCCAATCAAACTCCTCCGGTTGCCCCTTAATCAATTCCTCGTACTCGTACAGAGGTTCTATCCGCGTTTGAGGTTTCCCGGGGCGGTCCGAAATATACACAAACGCCTTAACCGTCGGCTTTATCTGGTCGTATATCAACTCAAGCAGAGGCAAGATAGTATCATCAACAAAAATGATTTTGTCCTCAGCGTGGTTTATGGTGTGCACCATGTGCTCCCGTGACAATACCACATTGATTGGATGTGAGATTGCCCCCATGCATGTCCCGGCGTAGATTAGCTCCAAATGACGATGGGAATTGAGTGCCATGGCTCCTATCCGATCCCCGGGTTCCCCCGGTTTCCCCGGCTTCACCCCAAGTTCCTTCAAGGCATGAGCAAGCTGGCACGTACGCTTGTACCACTGCTGCCACGTGAAACGGAAATACTCTCCAGCCTCATTGCGGTAAACAACCCCA
>DAOVAK010000478.1 GCA_030671095.1 Deltaproteobacteria bacterium
GATAACGGAGAGGCGGACCACCCTTGTTGTGGCCCACAGGCTATCCACGATCCGGAAGGCAGATCGCATACTCGTCATGCATCATGGCCGTATCCGCGAGCAGGGAACGCATGAAGAGTTGATGGCTCTTGGTGGGCTATACTATAAGTTGAATAGATTTCGAGAAGTGTAGAGGCTGTCGGAAAACGCCCATCTGCCGTTCGGCAGGCTCACGGCCCTGAGCAAAGTCGAAGGGCTGCGTTACCCTCATCCCTCGTCACTGCGGCGTACTTGTATGTACGCCTCATTCCTCGGGATTTCGTCCCGCAGCAAAGCCTGCGGGATGCACATTTTCCATCAGCCTCTCAGAAGCCGGTTTTTCGAGAGTCTCGTAGTGAAGTTGCGCTTTTCTCGCCCGCCTGTCCTGCCCATGCGGGGCTCCCCCTCCGCTTTGCACGGGGTCGCTCGAGATGTGTGTGCCCTTGGCACAATGGTATTAAAATAATGTGCGCTGAAAGCGCACTCCTTCACTTTAGGCACTTTAGTCATTTTAGCTCACTTTAGTCACTTGAAAATTCTGAAAACAAAGCTCTTCCAGGGCTAGTCCAAGGCCAAGCCCTCTGGCCCCGGATTCTTTACTGTTTCTCACTTGCTAAATCATATCCACAAGGCTCCTGATCATGGCCTCCAGTTCTCGGTCCACTGAATTGAACTTCACACCAATTCCCTTCGGACTCACCCAGGCAATTTCACCGACAATGATGATATGTTTGTGGGATATGGGCAGTGGAAAACCCAATGAGAGCTGTTGCCCCACATGGAAAGGTGCGCTGGTCCCGATAAACAGCCCGCCAGCGCTTATGTTCTGAATGAAATCCGTGTAGGCCCCTCCCTGACTGGCATAATCAACGACGGAGAAGTAAGGTTTTCTATCGTGCTTCCTCTTCTTTAGAAAGTGGGTCGTCTCCAGCTCATTCAGTAGCCTGCGCTGCTCATCTTCGGACAGCTTCATGATCAATTCAATCAGCCGAGCGGTAATGTTGGGCTCATCATGTCTTTTGTCTGAAATCGCCATAACTGTATCCGTTATGAGAGAGCATGTATTTTGTCTTATGAGGCTTGCTTCAGAGATCCCCAAACGTCTCAGGACACCACACCCAAAGCGTAATTTTCTATGAAATATTCCAGTCGAGAAACGTGGTCTTGATTTAATTCATCAAATTGAACGCCACATCTCCTCATGATCACAGAATTGGCAAGGCCTTGCTTACTGACTTCAAAATCCGAAACAGTTCTAAAAGACACCTTTTCCAAATGGAAACCATTATTGGCCAAGAATATGTCCAGCTGAAATGATCTTCTGGGTTGCCTGCCATTGCCCACATAACGAAATGCCAAGCCACCCTTGCTGATATCTATGATTTGGCCCAGTCTGCCGTCAGGACCTCTAAGGAGAGCAAACGCGTTCTGCGGCGCCTGAAATCGTCTAAATCTCCTTTTCTCAGCCAGCCCTCCGTTGTTATTTGTCCGGTTTGCCCTGAGCAGGTGGTGGGTAGGGCCAACGATGACCCTGCCCCTATAGTGCGATTTCCTGAGTGAGATCATATCCTTGTAACTTGCCCCCTCAATCCTCCAATATCCCCAAGGCAGATTTGCCCTAGAACAGCAAAAAAGATACCAATTCAGATCGGCGGAAAATTTCTCTAGATTTAGAGGACTTGGAGCGTTCCCAAGGTGAGCTCAACGCAAAGGTATGAAAGTGAATACCTGGATTTGAGAAATCCAGTTCCACATATTGGTAGAACTTTACACACTTAAGACAACCCCCTAACCCCCGTCCTCCCTGGTAAAATGATCCGAACAGACCTGGGAGGACTCCTAAAGAAGGTAAACATTGTACACGATTTTTTCAAATAATTTCAATCGGGAAATCCCTGATTTTTCTGTTCGAAATGCCTTACTTTGCGGGGATGTCCGGGAGGGGCTTATCTTCTATTCTTCCTGGGGCTCGCCATTTTTGGGGGATTTGGCATGGCGAGAGATCACATCGGCAAGAACCATCCGGTCGTCGTCAGAGATTTTTATGAAGGAAAACCCCATTCCACGGTAATTGTTCGTTTCCTCCATGCTATCGAAATTGGACCAAACCACACGCCCCTTGACCAGGATGGACTCCTGTTTGGGTATCTTGATAATCATCTGATAGACTTCATTCTCATGGATTTCTTCCTGGCAGTGGATAAATACGCCGGCGATAGTGATATTTCTGGATTCTCCCTCTATGGTTCCCTTCTCTGTGATAATTGTAACAGGCCATCTCACAGGGATTCTGGGATGTCTCCGTTTCTCAATTCCGTCCGCCAATTCTGAGCCTCCTATAAACCACCAAGAACCTGCTGAAGCTTGTTGCAGCAGCATTCTGCATTCTCAACGCTAAATCGTCTTTTTGGTGATAAATCTCCTGTATCTTAGATTTTCAAAATCCCCTGAGAGGACCTCTTCTAAATCATTCATAAGATGTCGTAAATAGGGAAGTTTGTCTCTTACACCATTCGTATCAGATTCATCAAGGGATTTTTCTATGCCATCCACAATGGTATGTAATTCCTTGATGATATCATACTCCACATCCGAAACGGTGCTTGAACTGAAAGAAGCTACCAGCTCTTTATCCTCGTCCTTTTTTACCATTCTGACCCTCCTTGTGCAGACGCTGCAAGCCCCAGGCGCTCCTTGGGGGCTAGCTATTAATTTTTCTAATCTTCATCGACGAAACGCAAATTGGCTTCGTACCAGGCGAACACATGTCTTCTGTAGAGTTGCTCACAGATGACGTGTGAAACAAATGCGGCAATCAACCAGAGAAGCCAACCCCAGTAAGGGGATATATCAAAAAATAGGCCTGCTAGGCTCCCCAGCAAAAAGGCTGTCAAAAATATACACGCTCGTGCACCTTCTCTGATAAAGCCAGGATATTTCTCTTGTATCGTGGAAATGAGTCCTGAGAGTTTACTCTCGTCAAAAGACCTGTTCTCTTTCATTGTCCCCCAACCTCCTTATTAAAAGAAAACCCTCACCTCTCTCCTGATGAGAGATGGGGTCTTGATGATCGGTACACAAAAACCTGGATTCGGATTTATCTTTTGACTAATCTTTGACGGCTTCGTAAAAAGTCCAACTGCTGCGTTACGCTTCATCTTTCGTCATTGCGGCGTACTGTAAGTACGCCTCATTCCTCAAGATTCGCAAGCCTTGCATTTGGAGCTTTTTACTTTGCCGTCCCATTTTTGA
>DAOVAK010000356.1 GCA_030671095.1 Deltaproteobacteria bacterium
GGAATGTGCTGGCCGCTCCAGCCGCAGAGCTGATTTCGGAGACGCTGCCATGGTAGATGCGATCGGGGTCTTTCGGAAGTTGGATTTCACCCCGAAGTCCAATATAGATGTCATCAATGGAGGTTTCAGGAATGTCAATGACTGCCTCCATCGCCCCTTGGACGAAGATGTCAAAGATGGGCTGGCCCCGCTTGACCTCCCTGAAAACATCCACGTAACGTTTAGAAATAACACCATCGAAAGGCGCAAGAAGGTCCGTCTTCTTTAAGTCCCGTTTCGCCAAGTTGAGCTGAGAGGTGGTATAACCCACAGCCTCCTGGGCACTTTTATAGGCCGCTTCGGCCTGATCGAGGGACGCCTGACTCACTGCCCCTCGATCCAGCTTTTGGATCCCTTGCAGCCGATCATAATTTTTGCGCTTTTCAACAAGCTGCGCCTTCGCTCTCCCGAGTGCAGCTTGAGCAGACTTCACGTTCAGCTCAAACTTCCGCTTGTCGAGCCTTGCGATCAACTGTCCCGCAGTCACCCTGTCACCCACGTCAACCTTCAATTCATGCACGTTGCCGAACACCTCGAAACTGAGGCTTGAGCTGTCCGTGGCTTCCACGACCCCAGGAAATTTCCTGAGTCTCCCAGATGCGCGTTCCGTGACGGTGATGGTTTTAATGGCCCGGATATGTTCCACGGGGGGTGGTACCTTTTCTTTACATGCAGACAAGAAAAAGAAGAGTGACACCATGGCAAGGATCCCTAAAAATGGTTTGGCAAAATCCAATTTCATTACTTTTAGCCTCCTGAGGATAGTACACGTTAAAGTTTCAAGAATTTCACTGACAGGGCCCACTGTTTGTTGCTCTTCTGGAGTCCTTTTTCAGATTCAGCACTTATTAATACAGTTACGACTTAATACAGTTACGACTGATTTGTCAAATTGTTTAGATTTTTGCTGACTGTGACCGCACCATATAGTATGACCTCCAAAGAGTAATATCATAGCCCAAGTTTTGATTGAAAAATCCAAGGATTTGGCGTGGACAAACAAGAAAATGGGAAATATCCTGGGTGAACCTTGCTATTGGCCCTGGCAGGGCTGCGGCATTTGGGATGCTGCTTTTCCTTGTGCCAGCACTCAACGGTGGGTCTGTTTTCAGATGGCAAATGGCATGGTCCCCCTGGCTGAGGTTATTTCGCGTGCTCGCGCTGACATAGATTCAAACAAGAACATGAAGAAGAAGGTGGAAGGGATATTAATGATATCTGAAGATCTGAGCCCAATATAAACCCATTATGAGGAGGCCATTTGTTGTGAATAGATACTTGGATTTAGGCTCAATAATCGTAATCCTGATTACCCTTGTGCTGTTCGTTGCGGCCTTATTTATCAAGGGATTCACGCATGATCTCCTGCTAGAGGCGGGAGTATTTCTTGTGTCTGTTAAGTTGATTATGGTGGCTTATAAGAACAGCAGGTACGTAGAAACGATACTAAGAGAACTGAAAGATATTAAGCAAACAATAGGAACTGGTTGATATTTATATGAGGTAAGACTATGGGTTGCAGGGACAACCTGGATCCGAGTCCGCTCGCCTTTCCATCCTCCGTAGCAGGCTACTGCGGAGGACGGGGGCGCGGGGAGCTTCACTTTGGCAGCCCTACACAATTGTCTTGGTCCATAAACTGAGGGTTAGGATCCGTCACATAGCCGTCCATTTCATTTTCATAGTCAGGGGGAGGGTTCATGGCACTGCCAGCAAATAAGACCAAGATTGTCTGCACCATTGGGCCTGCATCGGAATCTCCCGAGACGCTGGAACGGATGATCGGAGCGGGCATGAATGTGGCGCGGATCAACTTCTCTCACGGGGACTTTCCAGGCCATAAGAAGGTGATAGAGAAAATCCGAGCTGCTACTCGTGCAACTGGCAGGCGCGTCGCAATTATGGCGGATCTTCCTGGTCCTAAGATGCGGATCGGCCAATTTGCAACGGAACCCATCGAATTGGAGCCCGGTGATGCTTTTATATTGACGACCGAGGAGATGGTCGGTGACAGAAACCGGGTTTCGGTAACCTTTGATCGCCTGCCAGAGGCCGTTAACCCGGGTGACCGGTTGTTCCTTAACGATGGACTCATCCAACTTAAAGTCGGGAAAGTTGAAGGTAATGACGTTCACTGCCGGGTGGAAGTGGGCGGCGAGCTGGGGTCGCGTAAAGGGCTCAATTTGCCTGGCATAGACCTGGGGATCAGCGCATTTACCGATAGAGACCATGAGTGCCTCGAATTCGCTATGGAGCAAGGTGTGGATGCGATCAGCCAATCCTTTGTGGAGACTGCGGCTGATGTTAAGGCTGTTCGCGAGGCCGCATCCGCGTTGGGTCACAAGCCACTTATCATCGCCAAGATAGAACGCGCAGGGGCCCTTGATCAGTTGGATGGCATACTTAGGACCGCAGACGGGATCATGGTTGCTCGCGGCGACCTTGGTGTGGAAATTCCCATCGAACAGATCGCAGTGATTCAGAAGGGCCTGATGGAACAGGCAAACCTGCTTGGCATACCCGTCATCACCGCCACACATATGCTGGAATCCATGACCCACAACCGGCGGCCAACCCGAGCGGAAGCCACAGATGTGGCAAACGCCGTCCTTGATGGGACAGACTGTGTCATGCTTTCTGGGGAGTCAGCAGTGGGAAGGTATCCTGTGGAAGCTGTAAAGATGCTGGCGAAGATTTCCGCTGCCATAGAGCCGCATCGTCCCCCTTATCGGCTGCAAAATATCTTGAAGGCCTACGGTCACGATGGCAACCTGAGTCTACCGGATCTGGTGGCTCTGAGCGTGGAGACCACGCTGGAGCGGGTCTCGCCAGCCGCCATAATTGTTCCAACCCAGAGTGGGTATACCGCAAGAAATATCGCCCGTTTCAGGCTCCCGGTCTGGATAACGGCGGTCAGCTCAGAAGAACGGACATGTCAAGGCCTTCAATTCTCTTACGGGGTCTATCCGGTGCACGAGCCTGGGCATCCTGAGGACTGGAAGCCGTTCGCGCGAGAATGGTTAAAGTCTCATGGGGTGGAGGGAAATCTCGTGGTCTTGACCGAGGGACCATCCATAAGGCATCCGGAGGCAAATAACAGGATGGAGTTGATTGATCTGAGCCGGGAGTAATATATTTTATATTTTATATTTTGTATTTTGCCCGCCGGCCTCGCCTATGGCGAAGCCGATGGCGGGCAGGGTTTGAGATGTTTTGCTCCGCGACAGTAAAGAATTCTCAACCGACTCGGTCACTGAGTTCATTCTGTAAACTATAAGTTGATTGTATAGGAATTCCCTTTTGCAAGCGGCGTAGCCGCCCGCCTGCCTCGTCCCGCTCAGCGGGATGGCGGGCAGGCGTTGTATAAAATCGTGAAGCGATTTTATAACTTCAAGAAAGGATATTGAGAGATGGGAAACGAAAAGAGCACAGAAATCATAAAGGTTTTGGGACGGGAGATTTTGGATAGTCGCGGCAATCCCACGGTGGAAGTGGAGGTGACCTTGGCTGGCGGAATCAGGGCGCGTGCGGGCGTGCCCTCGGGGGCCTCAACTGGCGCCCGTGAGGCGCTGGAACTGCGCGACGGCGACGCAAAGCGCTTTGGTGGGAAGGGGGTGCTTAATGCCGTTAATCATGTAAACGGGGTCATTAATGACACCCTGAAAGGTCATGATGTTCGCGAACAGGCGGTCATAGACAAAGCCCTTGTTGACCTGGACGGCACACCGAATAAAGCTAAACTCGGGGCCAACGCTATCCTGGGCGTCTCCCTGGCCGTGGCTCGGGCGGCAGCAATAGCGGCCGACCTTCCCCTTTATCGGTATCTCGGTGGCCCGGACGCGGTCCGTCTCCCGGTCCCCATGTTGAATATCATGAACGGCGGGGCGCATGCCCGCTGGCAGGGTTCAGACTTCCAGGAGTATATGATCGCCCCCTATGGCGCAGGGAGTTTCAAGGAATCACTCCGATGGGCCTGCGAGATCTATCACGCCCTGCGCTCAGTTTTGATGGAGGCGGGCCACCACGTGGGTATCGGCGATGAGGGCGGCTTTTCGCCCAATGTGTCCTCCAATGAGGAGCCGCTGGAATTCATCGT
>DAOVAK010000019.1 GCA_030671095.1 Deltaproteobacteria bacterium
TGGGCCGACCATGATATCCCACCAGCCCGGCTTGGGGTCGTCTTCCCTGTAATAGCCGGCAACATGAGAATCACCAGAAAGGGCGTGCAGGATCAGGATGGCATTCTTCCCATCCGCATCCAATTCTCCGTAAGTTTCATAGGCAATCCTTACAGGGCCGAGCTTTTTCCCGCTCTCCAGAGTCATTTGATGGGGCGGTTCGGCAAAGGTGAAGAATTTCTTCTCCACAATTCCCACGGAAATGCCGTCTCTATCATGTTCTATGTATTCACTCATTTTTCGATTGTCGATTGTCGATTGAAGATTGACGATTTAAAGTAGAAATACCCAATTTATCCGGTTTCCTATTTTAACTTTAGTTCACTTGACCTTATCCAACGCCTGACCCAGATCCGCACATATATCCTCCACTGCCTCGATGCCCACTGAAAGCCTGACCAAGTCGGCGGTGATGGATAGTTCCTGCCTGGTGGAGTCTTCGAACGACACATACTGAGAAGAATAAGGATGAATCACCAGGGTCTTACAGTCACCCAGATTGGCCAGGTGATAGATCAATTTGAGAGTATTAATAAATTGAAAGCAAGCCTCTTGGTCTTTGAGACCAAAGGCCAACATGCCACCAAACCCTCTCCCGTCAAACTGCTTGGTAGCAATACTGTAGGAGGGATGATTCTCAAGTCCAGGGTAGTTGAGCCAGGTGACCTCCGATCTCTCTTTGAGGTACTGGGCCACCTCGTAGGCATTGCCCATATGGCGCTCCATCCGGAGGGCCAGCGTGTCAAGGCCGATCATGGTCAGATAAGAGTGCAGAGGGGCCTGTGTGGTCCCGAAATTGATGTGGTGTTCCCGCCATACCTTGTCCAAAAAGGCGAGCGGTCCTTTCCTGTCGATGAAAGGTTCAAAGTCTGGGAATCGTTCCCCAGACCAGGAAAAATTCCCCCTATCAATAACCACTCCGCCCACGGCATCTCCATGGCCACTAAGGTATTTTGTGGTGGAATGGATCACCACGTCTGCCCCCAGCTCAAAGGGACGGCAGAGATATGGCGTGGCCAAGGTATTATCCACGACCAATGGGATTCCGTACTCATGGGCAATTTCTGCGGCCCGAGCCAGGTCCGGAATGTCCATCTTGGGATTTCCGATCGTCTCCAAGAAGACAAAACGGGTCTTGTCGTTGATGGCCTTTTGCATGGCCTCCGTATCCGTGGACTCCACAAAGCGGGCCGTAATGCCATACTTCTTAAAGACATTGGCAAAAAGCAGATATGTGGACATAAAGAGAGAATTCCCTGTCACAAACTCATCTCCCTCCCGAAGTAGGGCCATACAGGAATTCGCGATGGCAGCCATGCCCGAAGACATGACCACCGCGCCTTTGCCACCCTCCAGGGAAGTCAATTTCTCCTCAAGAATGCGATTGGTGGGGTTTGTTAGACGCATGTAAATGTGATCCGTGGTCATCCCCGCAAAGGTCTGGCTAAGATTCTCGGCCGTTTCGTGCGAATGGGATGCCGTCTGAAAGATAGGGGGCAAAGTGGAACCCTGCCAGCCTTGTGGGGACTGGGCGGCGTGGATCACTTGAGTGTGGAAACTGTAGGAATTGTTCTCTTTCATGTCTTACCTCCGAATAATCAATGTCTGGTATTCTTCCATGAGAAAGGAAGGACAACGGCGTCTCACAGGATCTCAGCGCTCAAGCTCTTGCAATGGCCCATAAATGCATCTCCCCTTGCCCTTTGAAGTGCTCTTATGCCGCAATAGGGCTGAAGGGGAGAAGGCTAGGTGAGAGCTATTCTTTTTAGAGTATGGAGCCCAAGATCTCACACGATCTGCAGATTTTCATCTTCTCCCGCCAATTCCTCTGGACTTCTCCTTCACAGATGGTTCCGTTAATGAGCCAACAGAGCGTTCCCGTTTTAAACTCCCAAGCCGGACATTTTTTCTTGTGTTCAGGGGGACATTGCTTGATTACCCAGCACGGCTTTGTCCTCTTCCTGGTCCCCCGCGTCCTGGAGAGCAAGAAAAAAACCTGCCGTTCAACATGTGCCGGGACATTTCGCCATCCCTGCTCGTAGCTGTGTATGGCCTTCACAGAGGTCCCGAGCAGTTGAGCGATCTGCGTCTGGGTCTTGTTCAGTTTCTTGCGAAAGGAAACAAATTCTTTGCTATCCATGGGTGACTCCAGAAATCTTTAATTGAACTCCTATGGAACCGTAAACGACTCCAAATACCACATTGTGGTAGCCGAGTCAACAAAAAAACCACAATTTTTTCGCAAGTTTTATCTCCCCGAAATAGACCAAGAACAAAAGTTCAGGATGTACCCAAATGGGAAAAGGGGACAACTGGTCAGGATGACTAGAGCCAGAAATCTAAAATCCCCAGCAATGGGGTCATTTTCTTATTGACGACACGTACCACAAAGTGGTAGGGTCGTCAATCTAAAAAGATGGTAACGAGGTGCAAAAATGACTAAAGTAGAACTTGAGCATTATGTTGAACAGCGATTTGGAATGGGATTATATGAGTTTATTAGACAGAAGGCGGAGGTGGATACACTTCATGACTATGAAATTGCCCATCTCCTCAACGTACATCAATCAAGGATCTGCAAGCTGAGAAGAGACTACGGGATCAAAAGGGCAAATTGATTTTTGAGGCGGTTTGAACGCACATATGGCATCGGCGCGGTAGAAACATTCAAGAAGTTGATAGAAAGACCAGACACGTCCCTGACGGATGTGGGGGGACACTTTGGTTTTACCAGAGAGTACGCCAGGCATGTCTATAGGAAGATTTGCGGTCGCCCATATAGTGGAGCATACGAGAGAAAAAGGCTCCTGAAGCAGAAGAAAAGGCTTGCCGAAAAGAGGAATAAGTCTAAACGGGCAGGAGCCTTAATGAAAGTTGGAGAAAAAATGAAATCCCTGGGGTTACCCTATAACATTACCTATAAGGGAAATTCCTACACCATCTTTACCAATGGTTACAAACTCGGCCTCAGGATTAGCTCTACACCGACTTTGATCAACAAAAAAAAGTATTTCCGCATCAACAATACAAAGCGGGCCAACGAACACATTGATTTTATTGTTTGCGTCTGTAGGAAGGGAGCAAAGGATACCCATTTCATTATCCCCTCCACGGCTATGCCAAAAGCACTTGTTTCGCTTATGCCCGAGGCCACGCCCGAGCAGAGCAAGTATGCCCAATTCAAAGAGGCATGGCACCTGCTCGACCACAAGATTTGGAAAGAAGCGCGACAAATCCATTAAGGCGACTAGACATTGTTCTCGGTTCTCTCCTTCTCAAACTGCGTCGGAGGCCATATGCCAAGAATCGCAAAGATTTCTACATTTTATTGGTCACAGTCTTCACCAAAGGTATCCCTGGCCACCTAATCAAGGCCCATAAGCCCGTTGCTGGACATCAGGGTTTTATTGAGAGAATCACTTCCACCGGCTGTAAGCACTATCTAGATATTGCTTGGCCGGGTTTTGAGGGAGATGGGGGCTTCTTTCAACGCGGGTTCTCTGAAAAGTTCAACCGAGGGGAACTGAACAAGTTATGGCTACAGATGAGCGTGCTCAGCCTGGTAATTCTATTGATTGCCTTGGGCGGAAGCCGAAAAGGAGATGCTCAGATCTAATGCTCTATGCTTTTAAGAAGTTTCGACTTTTGTTCCAATTTCTGCTTCCTGTGGTACTTCTCTCTGCGTATGGTTGTGGCGATAACGCCAACACATTGGTCGTGGACTTTTCTAAAGCCGTCGTCGTAAAGCGACCGCAAGAGAGGTCACTGGAAACGCCTCGTATCAGGGTGGCCGTAGGCGCCATGATTTCGCCCAAAGAAACCTTTATATATTATCGTCAGCTTTTGGATTATATCGGAAAGAACCTTGGCTTGGAGGCCCAGCTCATTCAGCGGAAGACCTATGGCGAGATTAATGAGCTGTTTGGTAAGGGTGAGATTGATCTCGCTTTTGTCTGTTCAGGACCCTACGCGAATGGAAAGGAGAAATATGGTTTTGAACTTCTCTCCACTCCGCAAGTTCACGGAAGCCACTTTTATCAGTCTTATCTCATCGTCAATGAGGACAGTCCATATCATTCCCTCGAAAATCTTAAAGGGATGGTATTTGCCTTTACTGATCCAGATTCCAACACGGGGAAATTGGTCCCCACATATTGGCTGGGGCGCATAGGGGAAAGGCCAGAGACCTTTTTTAGTAAAACGCTTTACACATATAGCCATGATAACTCCATCTTGGCGGTAGCCAGGGGTCTTGTGGATGGGGCAGCCGTCGATGGGCTCATATGGGAGTATTATCATCACAAGAATCCTATCTTCACGTCTCGTACCCGTATCATTAGGAAATCAGATCCCTATGGCATCCCACCACTTGTCACCTCTAGACATTTGCCCCCAGGGCTTAAAGAACGTATCCGTGAGCTCGTTTTATCGATGCATTTGGATCCTGAGGGGAGAACCATCCTGAAAGAGCTTATGATAGATAGGTTCACTGCGCCCCAGGAGGAGTGGTATGCCGGCATTCGAAAAATGGTCCGGGAGCTTACCATGATAGGAGGGGAACATGCGCTTTCGAAGCCTCAAGACTAAATTACTGCTTCCGGTCGCAGCCTTGGTCATCACCAGCGGACTTCTCATCTCCATGTTGGTGAGCCAACGGTACAGCGGGAGCCTCCTGGCGACAATGGCTGCACAAGCGCAGAACTTGGCCCATGCGGTAGCTTTAGAGGCTGCGGACAAGATCCTGCTTAACGACTTGGTGTCCCTACAGAAAATGCTGGACCACCATATGCGCAGTCACCCGAACATCTCCTACCTTTTTGTCTTGCGGGAAGGCCAGGTCCTGGCCCATACCTTTGGAAAAGGTATCCCCTCCGGCCTCCTTGACGCGAATGCCATTTCGCTCGGAGAGCCAATGCATTTCCAGAAAATCGCTTCCACGACGGGTGAGCACTACCTTGACATTGCCTGGCCTATTTTCCGGGGCAAAGCTGGCGTCCTGCGCCTTGGATTTTCTGAAACGCCCTATCGCAAGCAGATGACCAAGTTGTGGCTGCAGATGAGTGGACTCACCTTTGTCATTCTTTTTCTGGCCCTGGGTGGGAGCCTCCTCTTCATGAGAAGAATCACCCGCCCCTTGGCTGAATTGGCTCAAGCCACGCAGAAAATCGACAAAGGTGAGGCAAACGTGAGGGTTGAGGTGAAAGGGCAGGACGAGGTGGGGAAATTGGCTGCCTCGTTTAATCACATGGTCGGTCGGATGGAGGAATATACTCGACGGCTCGAAGAACAGACCATGGAATTGGAGCGCGCCCACCACCAGACCCGAACCTTTTGCGGTATTGTTCAAGAGATAGGTGCCCTTCGCAGCTTGCAGGAAATTGGCTCGTTCCTCATTATGAGGTTCCAACATACTTTTAAATGTGGGCATATGGTCCTTTTAGTTTTCAGTAGCAATCAGGACCTTCTATTTGCCCTGTCAATAGAGGGCGCGAAGGCTTTAAAGGAGCAAGAATCGATCCAAACGGCAAGATCCTTGTTAGAGAGTATGGAAAAAGTGACTTTCACCAAGAAAATGCCTTTCAAACCTCCCCTGGTCCCAGAAAACTTCAAAGAGGCTGCTCGTCAGGCTATAGTTCCCCTTCAACACGAAAATAAACCTTTTGGTGCCTTGATAATTGCCTGTCCCGGTGACTGCGCTTGCAACTTCGAAGAGATTGATTCTGCAGGTTTGATATTGACCCAGGCTGCTGGTGTCATCAAGCGGGCCATTCTGCAAGAGGAAGAGATACGTGATCTCCAAAACCGGCTGGAAACCCATGCGGAATTTGGTGGAATTGTAGGTAAGGATCCCAAAATGCAGGTGATCTACAAGCTCATTGAGGATATCGCCCCCACCGACGCCAGCGTCCTCATTGAAGGAGAGAGTGGCACAGGAAAGGAGTTGGTGGCCCGTGCCATCCATCAGCAGAGCGCAAGGAAAGATCAGCCATTTATCGTCATTAATTGTTCGGCCTACCCAGCCACCCTTTTGGAGAGTGAACTCTTCGGCCACGAAAAAGGTGCCTTTACTGGGGCTACCCGCCAAAAATCGGGACGGTTTGAGCAGGCCCATGGCGGCACCGTGTTCCTGGATGAGATTGGCGAAGTCCCCTTATCTGCCCAAATCAAAATGCTCAGGGTTCTGCAAACCCAGAGGTTTGAGCGCGTCGGGGGCGAGCAAACCCTGAGCGTGGATGTGCGCATCGTCGCGGCCACAAACAAAGAACTGCTCCAAGAAGTAAAAGATGGTCGGTTCAGGGAAGATCTCTATTATCGCCTCAACGTGATTCCGATCCGCTTGCCACCCCTCAGGGAAAGGCGTAATGACATTCCCTTGCTGTCGCGGCATTTTCTCCGCCGTTTCTCTGTGGAGCAGGGCAAGGAAATCGAGGAACTGAGCTCTGAGACCATGCGGGTGTTGCTCGATTACTCGTGGCCAGGCAATGTGAGGGAACTGGAAAACAGCATTGAACACGCCACGGTCTTGGCCAAAGGACGCCAAATTGAGATTTCAGATCTTCCGGCCGCGCTCTATGCCGAGACGCCGAAAGAGGTACTGAGGCAGCCGACTATGGCAGATCACGAGCGAGATTTGCTGGAGCGGGTCTTGCAGGAGTGTAGCTGGAACAAAAAAGAGGCTGCCCAACGTTTAGGGATCAGCCGTAACACCCTATATGTGAAGTTAAGGAAATACCAAATCAACAGGCCCACCACGCACTAAAGTAATTCTTTGAGAAGAACTCCCCGTTACCATATCGCTGATCGTTTTTTATGACAATATCGCTTGCTCTTTTCTCCGTGTCCAATTCCATGGCATCGTTTGTGGAAAGTGTCATGATTTAGGACACAAGTAATGTGTTGATTTTGCAGCATAAAGCTTAAAACCGAAGAAGTACTGTCCTAATAATAAAATGTAGTTTCTGAATTTTTCCCCGCGTTTTCAAGCTCTCATAGGACACTGTGAGCTCGTGTTAGAAATTTTCCCATCAGAAGGCTCAACCCATTTTCACCCTTTTTTCAGACCTTTGACCCATCCCATTTCAATTTCTCCGCTTAAACTTTCGAAAGGTAGCCATGGAATCCTCAAAATTGGAACAGGAATTGCTCAATGTCTTTCATAACTGCAGGCTTGAACAAGAATGTGAGGGCTCAGGAGATCCGGATGGATAGGCCAATTATTGTAGTTGATGGGGACAGGGCAGAATCTGAGGAATTATGCGCCGCCCTGGAACGGGAGAATTATCATAGCATTGCTCAGCATTCATTGATGAACTTGGAGAAAAGAATTCAAGAAACGGCCTGCCGGGTTGTGGTGCTGGATCTGGATACACTGCCGGTGGACGACCGGTTCATCTTACGACTCAGAAAAAGGAATCCTTCACTCCCCATCATTGGTCTCTCCAGAAATCCCTTCCATCCTGACCTAAAAGAGGCCATGAGTTGTCATATCTGTGCTTGCCTTCGCAAGCCTCCAGATTTGGATGAACTCATCTACTGGTTGAAGAGCCTCGATGAAGATGGATAGACCGAAGAATCAACGATCAATATCAGAGAAGTATTCGCAAATCATAGGAAGACCAACAAAATACATATCAAGAATTTGGAGGGCTATTAAATGGAAGGAGAGAAGGATAACAGCAGAACGAAGATTTTGGACCTGTTAAACAATGTAAGGCTGACCAGGAGAACTTTCGTAAAGGCGACGGCAGCGACGAGCGCATCACTTGCGCTCGGAGGCGCCTTTAGACCTACCTTGAGAGCCCTTGCTGAATCCACCAGCCCTGTGGTGGGTGAAATTGGGGACTGGATACCTTCTACTTGTCAAGGGTGTACCTCTTGGTGCTCCAAACAGGTGTACGTGGTGGATGGCAGAGCGATTAAAGTGAGAGGCAATCCCAACTCCAAGGTGAACGGAAATGCCAGTTGTCCGAGAGCGCATCTGTCATTGCAACAGGTCTATGATCCGGACAGAATCAAGACGCCGATGAAAAGAACCAACCCGAAGAAGGGTAGGAATGAGGACCCGCGTTTCGTTCCCATCACTTGGGATGAGGCCCTGAACACCATAGCCGACAAGATCATGGAACTAAGGAACAACAATGAGACGCATAAGTACATGCTCATGAGAGGAAGATACTCATATATGAGGGATGTCCTCTATGATCGCATGACCAAGGTCATCGGCTCGCCGAACAATATCTCGCACAGTGCCATATGCGCCGAGGCAGAGAAGTTTGGTCCTTTCTACACGGAAGGGTATTGGGACTACAGGCAATATGACGTCGAAAACACAAGGTATCTGCTCATCTGGGGAGCTGATCCTCTGTCCGCGAATCGGCAGGTCTCCTATTATTCCAGCGTCTGGGGAGACGTCCTGGACAGGGCCACAGTTGCGGTAGTAGAACCGAGACTCTCTGCCACGGCAGCAAAGGCGGACGAGTGGCTGGCCATCAAGCCCGGTGAGGATGGCGCACTGGCCATTGCCATTGCGCACGTTATCTTGACGGAGGGGCTATGGTACAAAGACTTTGTGGGCAACTTCAAAGATGGCGTGAACAAATTTGTAGCGGGTCAAGAGGTCAACGAGGACGACTTCGAGGAGAAGCACACCCACGGTGTCGTGAGGTGGTGGAACCTTGAGCTGAAGGACAAAACGCCGGAGTGGGCCGCAGAGAAGACTGATCTTCAAGCAGAGCAAATCACGAGAGTTGCCATTGGATACGGCAAGGAGGCGCCCCATGCCATATCTTGGCTCGGCGGCGGTCCTTGCATGCAGGTCAGAGGTGGATACACCTCCATGGCGGTTCATGCCTTGAATGGTCTTTTGGGGGCCTGTGACAATGTGGGCGGCACCCTTGTGAGCAACAAGGAGTACACGAAAAAATTTCCCAAGCCTGATGACTTTATGGACGAGATTGCAAAAAAGGGGAAAAAGCACGAGAAGATAGACCAGCGGGGCAGGAAACAGTTTCCCTGTCTTAAAAAAGGTAAGTCCGGAGGGGCTGTCATCACGAACAACGCAGCGGATGGCATCATCAATGCGGACCCCTACGACATAAAGGTCGCCATCGCCTACATGAATAACTTTACTTTTTCTTGCACTCAACCAGAGCGGTGGGAAAGAGCCCTATCCAAGATACCTTTCCTCGTTCACATCACGACCAATGCCTCCGAGTTCTCGTGGTTCGCTGATATTCTCTTGCCCGATACACATCACCTATTCGAAAAGTGGGGATATGTGAAGTCCATCGGCAACGGATACCGCCATGTTACGCTCATGCAGCCGGTGATCAAGCCCATATGGGACTTTAAAATAGACGAGACGGAGATTCCCTGGTTGATTGCAGAGAAGCTGGCAGAGAGAGGCTTTGACAATCTTTTGAGACATTTCAAGGAATACAAGGACCCTGAAACGGGCAAAGAACCCACCAATGAGAAGGAATTTGCCTTCTATGCAATCAAATACGCTACGCAGAGACTTTGGGATCCTGCTCAATACAAAGGTGGAGATAAATTCAATGGGTGGGAGGACTTCAGAAAGACTGGTGTCTGGAATTCGGATCCCTACCCTTACAGGAAGCGGTGGAGCCACATGAAGACCAAGACCAAGAAGTTCGAGTTCTACAGCGAGACCCTCAAAGAGGCCCTGGAAAAGCACGCGGAAAAGCATCAGACCACAGTTGATGACATCATGGCTACCTGTAAATATGAGGCCAAGGGTGAAATAGCCTTTTTACCCCATTATGAAGCCCCCTACACACTAGGAGATGCAAAGGAATATCCGTTCGTCTTTGTAGACCACAAGTCGCGGCTAAACCGGGAAGGGAGGTCTGCCAACTGCACCTGGTACTATGAATTCAAGGATGTTGACCCTGGAGATGCGGTTTGGGACGACGTGGCCAAGATTAATCCCTCAGACGCCAAAAAGCTCGGAATAAAGAGCGGTGACAAGATAAGACTCGTATCACCTCCGGGAAAACTGGAGTGCACTGCAAAGATTTGGGAGGGCGTCAGACCTGGCACTGTGGCCAAATGCTATGGTCAGGGACACTGGGCATATGGAAGGGTAGCTTCCAAGACGTTCGGCAAGGTACCTCGAGGAGGCAACAACAATGATGTCATCCCTGCGGAATATGAACGGTTGAGCGGAAGTACTGTCCGCCATGCCGTTACAAGAGTTAGAGTTGAGAAAGCATAGGAGGTGAATCAATGGCAAGATATGCGATGGTTATTGACCTGCAAAGATGTGTTGGGTGCGGCGCATGCAGTATCGCCTGCAGAAACGAAAACAATGTACCTGAAGGCATTTACTGGTCTAATAAAATAACTATGACCATGGGTACATTTCCAAACGTACATTATTCCTACATGCCCACGCTGTGCAACCATTGTGCAAATGCACCGTGCGTCAGAGGATGCCCGACAAAGGCGATGCACAAGCTGGACAACGGAATCACGATGCACGACCCTAAGAAGTGTATCGGTTGCAAGTACTGTGAGTTCAATTGTCCATACGGCGTCATATACTTTAATTGGGAGAAACCACATAGATTTTGGAGAGATGACCGAGAGGTGATCAAGGGTGGCACCAGTTCCCCCAAGGAGGAAACTGAAAAGGTTGGTGGGAAGTCAACACCCTATTACAATCCTGAAAGGGAAGACACCCTTCCAGGAACAAGGCCAAAAGGTGTAGTGGAAAAATGCACCTTCTGCGATCACAGGGTCAGGAAGGGAAAGCTGCCGTATTGCGTGGAGGCATGTCCTGCTAACGCAAGGATATTCGGAGATCTGCACGACCCCAAAAGCAAAGTCAGTCAGCTTCTTGGAAAATACCATGGTTTCAGACTCAGGCAGCAGCTGGGAACGGAGCCTCACGTGTTTTATATCCGAAGTTACAATCCGGGACATTACATTGCGACCAAAGGAGGTATATAAATGAACCGTTCAAAAGGTCTATACAGAATTTGGCTTACTGCACTCGGGATTGCCATCATCGTAGGACTTGTCGCTGCGGTTAAAATTCTTTGGCAGGGGCACGCTCTTTTCAACGCTAATGACGTGTTGATTTGGTCGTTTCCTTTGGGCGTTTACATATTTCTGGCCCTCTCAAGCTCCGGTCTTACTCTGCTGTCCGGACTTCCCCTGGTTTTCGGTGTCAAGAAATATGAACCGCTGAGCAAGCGGTTGGTATTTCTGGCCATTGCAACCCTCTGCGGGGGATTTGTCTCCATTGGTCTTGAACTCGGTTCAATTCAGCATACCATTTACTTGATGCTTTCACCGAACCTATCCTCTCCTATCTGGTGGATGGGTGCTATTTATAGTGTGGAATTGATAGTACTTATCGTGAAGTTATGGAAGATGCATACGGGCGATTGGCATAGTGGGTTCAGCAGGGGTTTGGGGGTGGCCTCGTTCATCTTGGCCCTGATCGCCCCTCTGATGATTGGGTCAGTTTTTGGGCTCACGGAATCTCGCGTGACATATTTCGGGCCCGTCATGTCCATTTACTGCCTTCTGATGGCTCTGCTAAGCGGACTTGCGTTATTCATGTTATACAGCATGGTGTACTACAAGGTGGCTGCACCTGGAGTACCTAGGGAACAAGTGTCGTTATATGACGATTTCGCAAAAATTTTTGTCTACGTGACTGGAATTGTCGTCATTTTTACCCTTTTGAAATTTGCCATTGAGTCGGCGACAACGGTTCCGGAATTCTTGGTTTATCACAAATTTGAACATGCTTTCGGCGCATGGAGAGTCTTCCACACCGAGGTGATCCTTGGGCTTTTTCTGCCTTTTGTCCTGATGCTCATTCCATCGGTACGCGCCAGCTCGGGTGGAAAGATCCTGACCCCCGCATTGATTTTTGCCGGCACGCTTGCGATGCACATCGAAATTTTGCTTGCAGGGCAGAGCAGACCCGTAGGCCCAAAAGCCGAACAATACCCAGAGTTTATGAGCTATTTCCCGAGTATTTGGGAATGGCTCGTCTTTTTGTTCGCCCTGGCGATCATGCTGCTCTTGTACACGTTGGGAGAGCGATACCTTAAGCTGGATCCAACGCCTGAGCCCGCAGGGGTTGGTTCTTAGCAGAGCCAGGACTCAGGATCCTTATCTTTGCCTTAAATGAAGCTGAAGAGGTTTTGCATGCAAATGGAAGATTTCTTACTAAGGGAAAAAGCAAGGGGAGAATCCTTTAGGCTTTTATCTGAATGCTACAATTTGCCGACCGAGGCATTAAGTCAGACACTAACGAACATGGTGCTCGAGGTTGACCGTATAAGCTCTGCGGCTGCCCTTTATGCGGACAGGATGAAAAAGGCCGTTGAAAATCTTGATGATCTTCAGTCTTTGAGAGTGGATTACGCCAAGCTTTTTGTGGGTCCTTATGAGCTGCTCGCTCCACCTTACGGCTCTGTTTACATTGAAGGCGAGAGAAAGATCATGGGAGATTCCACGGTAGAGGCCAGAAACGTATATCGGAGAGCAGGGGTGGACATCTCTCGTGATTTCTACGATACCCCTGATCATATAGTTGCGGAACTTGAATTTATGTATTTCCTCATTTTCAAGGAGGTGGAGGCACTTGGGGAATCCGGCGTGGGAAGAGCCACTGACTTTCTTAACCAGCAGAGGACCTTCCTGATGAATCATCTTTGTGCCTGGGTGTCCGAGTTTACGGAGAAACTGGAAGAAGCAGCTCAGACCGCATTCTACAAGAACCTCGCAAAGGCCACCAGAGCCTTTGTGGAAGAAAATCTGGACCTGCTCTCGGATATATCAAATGTTGAAAAGCATCATTGCGCGCAAATGCGTATTGAAGGTTTGTGATGGGGTCAGAGGTCCATGTCCAGGTTCATAATACAAAGAGAGACGAGAGGCTGCGACGTTGAACTACGTTCGTTCGAGGACCGGCGCTTAACACCAAACTCAGGCGCTCCGGTGCCATGTTTCTTGTGGCCTATCTTGCGGAGATGCCTCCTCTCGGTGCACCCGCCTGCGTTATTGGCCTGCGTGAAGCTATCCACGCTGCCCTTTCCGAAAAGGTATGTGCGATTCGGCAAGAGCCCTTAACAATACGAACAAAGTTTCCTAATCAGAACAGGAAAAAGACCTTGACTTTAAGTACCACATAGTGGTATTAAAGGCAGGCTGAAATTGTGGGATATTGATTCGCAATACTTGTCCAAAACACTCGCTGGATCGCTTCCCATTTCAATGAGTCCCAACAAGCACGAGTCACCATCAAAGATTCTGACACGGATGCCCCTCTGTCTTCAGTTATTACTGGGATGGCGAGCATGCCTCTCGAGTGTATTAGGCAATAGCCCACAAGTCAAAATCAAGGCCTGCATACCCAATAAAATCCAGGCCGATATAACGGTTCAAGGAGGAGGGTATTATGAGTGTGAAGATTGTCATCGAGAGGAAATTCAAAGAAGCTCCCACTGAAGATGACTTGAGGGTGATCGATGAAATCAGGATAAAAGCGTTACGAGATAGGGGATACATAGGCGGAGAGACAGTGGTCAACGCTGATAATGGTCGAGAAGTCCTCGTGTTTTCTGCTTGGTCTACAGTGGATGATTGGAAGACATGGTATAGCAAAAAAGATTGGGAAGATCTAGAAAGGAAACTGACTGCTCATTTAGTGGAACCTGCAAAGATCAGAGTTTTCATGCCTGGTGCAGATTACGCAAAAAAGGCCTACGAATAGTTCATACTACGGTTATTTGCCGTACCCTCACATACATAGGGCAGATTTGGGAGATAAGGGCCTTGTGCCATTCCATGGAGCCGTATAAACAAACAGGGAAGAAAGGAGAGTAAGATGGCGAGTCAAAAAATCTTAATGCCCTATAACTTCACCAGTTACGATCAGAAGGCCTTGGATTTTGTCATCCGGACCTTTGCCCACGTGAAGGACGTTGAAATCACCCTGTTTAATTCTTACACGGCTGTGCCGGAGATCGGGCAGACTGATAACGCAGTTATGGACAAATTGAGAGGTAATCTGACGTATCTTTCCCAGAGGATTCATGAGCAGGAAGAGGGTCTTAAGGTGGCCAAGCACAATCTGTTGGAAAATGGTTTTTCAGAAGATCAAATCCACTATGTCTTCAAGCCCAGGAATAAGGATATCGCAGGAGAGATTATAGCTCTTGCTCTTAGTAGCCATTATGATCTGATTGTTATAAATCGAAAACCTGGAAAGGTTACCCGATTCTTTACCGGCAGCGTTCTTAACAAAGTCGCTTCTGCCCTGAAAGACATAACCATTTGCCTTGTGACCTAACGCCTATGATGACGTGAAACTCATCCTGTGCCGCAGATAAGGAGGGATTCCATGAGCAACGAAGATAGAATCAACATTGACATATTCAAAGTGGTCAGCAAAGCCATTGCAGAATCTGATAATCTAGGCATTATGACAAACCATCTGACACAGCTCTTGGTGGGAGCCCTGGGAATAAAGGCCTGTACCATATTTGCTCTGAACCCTGACACGACTGAGCTTGAGGTCTTGGCCAGTTTTGGATTGAGCATCAGCTACATTAACAAGGGTCCTGTTTTGGCAGACAAAAGTATTGGCGATACTTTAAAAGGAGAGCCCATCGTCATCGAGGATGTCACGGAAACCGACAAGCTTCAGTATCCCAAAGAGGCCTCGAAAGAGGGCATAGGCAGCATGGTTTCTCTTCCCATAAGATTTTATGGCGATCCCATAGGGACCTTGCGGCTATATCATTCTGCGCCGTGGGA
>DAOVAK010000175.1 GCA_030671095.1 Deltaproteobacteria bacterium
GGATTTCAAAATGCGCATCGGGCTCAACTCCGGTCAGGTGGTTGTAGGCTCTATCGGGGATGACCTGCGCATGGATTATACCGCTGTTGGAGACACCAGCAACCTGGCATCCAGGATCGAGAGCGTGGCCAGTCCCGGCACCAGCCTGGTCTCCAAGCATACCCACAAGCTGGCCAGAGATTTTTTCGAATTTAAATCTTTAGGGAAAGCTGAGGTGAAGGGGAAAAAGAAGCCGCAGGAGGTTTTTGAGCTTATCAAAGCGGGTGAAGTGGATACCCGAATAGGCGCCTCGCTGGCCAAGGGTTTGACCCGGTTTGTGGGACGCAAAAACTCAATGACTGCCATTAGGGATGCCTGGGATAAGGCGCTCGCCGGTTCCGGTCAGGTACTAGGAGTTGTGGGAGAGGCCGGGATCGGAAAATCCAGGCTCCTGCTTGAATTCAGAAATTCCCTGCCCTCAGGCGAATTCACCTTTCTTGAAAGCCGATGTCTTCACTACGGCGGCTCCATGGCCTATCTGCCTTTTCTCGACATTCTCAAACTGCACTTTGGAATCGAGGAAGGAGAGCGGGAGTATGCTATCACCAAGAAGATGAAGGACAAACTCACAGAGCTTGATGAGGAGCTGGTTCCAATCACGCTTTCTGCTTTTCAAGATCTGCTGTCCTTGAAAATTGAGGATGAAACCTGGCTTTACCTTGAGCCCAAGGAAAAAAGGAATAGAACATTTGAGGCCATAAGAAACCTGTTGATCAGTGTCAGCCGGAAAAGACCACTGGTTGTGGCCATTGAAGATTTACATTGGATGGATAAAACCTCTGAGGAGTTTTTAAACTATTTTATCGATGGGTTGGCCCAGAGTCCGATCCTGCTTATTTTGCTTTATCGCCCTGAATATACTCATCAGTGGGGCAGCAGGTCCTATTACACCAAGATCGGGTTAAGTCAATTCACATCACAATCCAGTGCCGAGTTGATTCGGGCAATCCTTTATGATTGTGAAATTGAGCCCGAGCTGGAAACGCTCATTATGGATCGTTCCGCAGGTACTCCTCTGTATATAGAAGAATTGACATTTAGTTTACTGGAAAACGGATCGATTCAAAGAGAAAAGAATCAATGTTACCTCGCTAAAGCGCCCAAAGATATTCAGGTACCAGATACCATCCAGGGCATCATCGCCGCCCGGATGGACGGACTGGAAGATAATCTCAAGCGTACCTTGCAGGTGGCCAGCGTGATCGGACGGGACTTTGCCTTTCGCATCCTGCAGACCATCACCGGCATGCGCGAAGAGCTAAAATCCTATCTTTTAAATCTTCAAGGCTCAGAGTTCATTTATGAAAAGAGTCTTTTCCCCGAGTTGGAATATATCTTTAAACACGCCCTGACCCAGGAGGTCGCTTATAACAGCCTGCTTATTAAGAGACGAAAAGAGCTGCATGAGAAGATAGGACAAGCCATAGTACAGATCTACCCGGAGAGATTGGAAGAATTTTATGAGATGCTGGCCTATCACTACTACGAGGGGCAGGACTGGGCAAAGGCACTTAACTACCTTGCCAAGGCTGGAGACAAGGTCGCCGCCGCTTATGCCAACCGGGAAGCGCTCGACTACTATGCCCGGGCTCTTGAGGTGTGTGACAAACTGGGTGCCTCGGCCCTTACGAAATCCGCTGACGTGGCCCGGAAACGGGGATTGGTGAAGCATACCATCGGGGAGTTCCGGAGTGCTATTGACGACTTCAACCGCATGCGCGCCGCCGCCCACAGCCTGGCGGATCGCCACCTCGAAGGCATGGCCCTTGCCTATCGCGGCTGGGTTGAAACGGAGGGCCACCTGGAAACGGCCGAGGGGACCCTTAAGGCCTCCCTGGCCATAGCCGATGAAGGTTTCGAGGATGTTCGCTTTTTCGCGGACGTCACTCTCGGGGCGCTTTTCTTGATTTTTAACCGGCACGCCGAAGCCGTGCCCTTGCTCCGGGAAGCCGAAAAACTGGCACCAGAAGTTGAAGATCCCTTCATTCAGGGCTGGTGGGGCCTGAACTGGTCTCTGTGGTCCAATTGGAAAGGGCGCTTCGACGACGCCTTAAAAATTCAGGCACGTGGACGTGACGCTATCAGAAGAGGAGGCGTTCCATTCCTCATGAATGCGTGGGTGGAAGCGCTTTTCCGAGGTGGAAAAGGGGAATACGAGCCAGCCCTGGCGCTTCTCGAGGACGTGCTCGCCACCGCAAAGCGCATGGGGGAATTCTTTTATCTGGCGCGCGGTCTGAACCCTATGGGCTGGAGTTACTGTGAGCTTCAGGACCATCGCCAGGCAATGACATGGAACATGCGAGGGGTTGAAACTGCTCAGGAGGCTAACTTCTCCATTCCCGAATGCAAGAGCAACGCCCGCCTGAACCTTGGGGATAATCTGCTGGCGCTGGGCCAACTCGATGAGGCCGAGGAGCAGTTTCAAAAGGTTGAGCAGGTGGTACGCAACCCACGGCCCCAGGACCACTATATGCTCTGGCGTTACTCGCAGCACCTCTTCCACAGTTACGGTGAACTCTGGTTGGCTCGGGGTGACCTGAATAAGGCCATGGCTTACGCCGATGAGGGCCTGGCACTGGCAGAACAGAGCAAAAGCGAGAAGAACATCGTAAAAGGCCGCCGACTGCGGGGGCAGGTGTTCCTCGCACAAGGCAAGCTGGCAGAGGCCGAGCAGGAGCTCTCGAACGCTCTGGAGGTTGCTTTGCGAGTCGGCAACCCGACCCAGCTCCGGATGACCCATGCTGCCCTGGCTCGGCTATTTGAGAAGATGAAGCAGCAGGATCTTGAACAGGAGCACTGGCAGGCATCCGCTGCCATTGTCCAATCGACTGCCGACGGACTCCAGGATAATGAGCTGCGTGAGACATTCATCAATGCCGCTCCTATACGAGAAATATTGGAAAGTGCAAATCGATGAATTGGGAGAGACCGAAAAAGATGAGTTATAATTTCCTCAAAGTGCGAATTGAAGATCGAGTCGGCTGGATCGAGTACAATCGTCCGCCAATTAATTCCTTTAACTGGGAATAGTTACGGATAGTTCGCCTAGCTTACTATCGGAGTAATGGAGTGTTGGAGTGATGGAGTAATGTGCTTTAAGGAACATGATTTTTATTTGTTTTAGGCTTTGAGCATAGCCAAGAGGTCTTCGAATGAAATGCCCAAAATGCCAATTTGACAATACACCTGATGCGAAGTTTTGCAACGAATGTGGAAATACATTGGAACTTGCCTGTCCACAATGCACAAAGGTAAACCCGGTGGGCAGCAAGTTTTGCAATGAATGTGGTCAAAGTCTTGCTCAATTAGTCTCTTCCAACGGCTTTCAAGGAAGTTCAGAATCTTCTCAACCGCTATCCACGATGCCTGAACCCTCGTCTCTATCTGAAGGTGAGCGCCGTCAGGCAACTGTCATCTTCTCCGACCTTTCCGGCTATACATCAATGAATGAAAAACTCGATCCCGAAGAAGTGGAGGAGATCATGAGCCGGATCAAAAAGGAGGCGGTGCATATCTTTGAACGCCACGAGGGTATCGTCAACCAATTTGTGGGAGACGAAGTGCTGTCCCTTTTCGGGATACCAACCGCTAATGAAGATGATCCGGTTCGCGCAGTAAGGGCAGCCAAGGAGCTTCACGGGATAGTGCGACAAATCAGCCTTGAGGTAGAAGATCCAATCGGTATGCAACTTCGGATGCACAGTGGGATCAGCAGCGGCCTGGTAGTAACTCATTTGAGAGATATCCGCGATGGCAGCTACGGCATCACCGGCGACACGGTTAATATTGGAGCTCGTCTAGCCACCCGTGCAGAGGCGGACGAAATTTTGGTTAGTCCGGAAACTTTCAAACTAATCACCCCGTATTTTGAAACCGAAGCTCTTGAGGAGATAATCGTAAAGGGTAAAACCCGACCGCTCATCCCTTATCGTGTGATAAAGGAGTCAACCGTCCAGACCCGCTTCGAAGCTGCCGAACAGCGCGGCTTTACTTCATTCACAGGCAGAGAGCAAGAGCTGACCGCACTCTATTCCTGCCTGGATAAAGCCATGTCAGGCAACGGTCAATTTGTAACCATCGTTGGCGAAGCCGGTATGGGCAAAAGCCGCCTGGTTTATGAATTCCGACACAGTCTCAACCGAAATACCATCACCGTATTACAGGGTCGCTGCCAATCTTATGGAACCCGAATACCTTATTTTCCCTTTATCAATGCCTTAAGGCGCGGACTAAACTTAAGTGATGAAGACACGCCAATCGAATTACATGAAAAGGTGGTTTCCAACGCGCTGGCTATCGATCAAACTCTCGAACAATACCTTCCCATTTACCTGTATCTGTTGTCTATCTCGAGCGAAGTGTATCCTTTACCTACCCACTTAAAAGGCCAGGAATTGATAAATGAAATTCAGAAAGCTCTGACCGTAGTAATTACCCTTAACACCAAAAGGCAGCCAATGGTGTTGCTTCTGGAAGACTGGCATTGGGCCGACGAAGCATCAGATTCGACCCTCAAACATCTGGTCAGTGTTATCACCCCGTATCCTTTGATGATATTGGTAATCTATCGACCGGAGTATTCTTCCTATTGGGCTAACTGGAGTCATCATACCCCGGTTATCTTAAAGGCGTTAGATGGTCAAACTTGTGAAGACTTCATCAAATCCGTCTGGAGCGCAGGCCGTTTGCCGGATGGAATCGGAGCTTTGATCCACGAGCGTACCGGTGGAAATCCTTTCTTTATAGAAGAAATTTCCAGTGCACTTATCGAAGAAGGCACCATTCAAATTAAAGACAGACAGGCCATGTTGACACGGCCCCTGCATAAACTGACTTTACCCGATACCGTGCAGGCAGTGATACGTTCACGATTGGATCGGCTGGATCAATATTCCCGCGAGTCTATGCGCCTGGCATCCGTCATCGGCCGTGAATTCACGCGGCGCATTCTTGAGCAGATTTCCACTTTCAAAGAACAGCTCTCCCAATCTCTGGAAAACCTGAAGGTTTTAGAGTTGATCCAACAAATCCAGGTGGTTCCGGAAATGGAATACATGTTTAAGCATGTCATAACTCAGGAAGTGACATATGAAACACTGCTCCATCAACAACGCAAAGCACTGCACGGACTGGTCGGTCAAGCTATCGAAGAACTCTATCAGGACCGGGTAGAGGAACAGGTGAACATTTTGCATCATCATTTCAAGCGAGCTGAGAACTGGTCCAAAGCAGTTAAATATGGGCGTCTGTCAGCTAATAGAGCTTACAGGTTAAGTCAATTTCAAGAAGCAGTCGCCGTATTTGAACAGACCAAATCTTGCCTGCAACACCTCCCGGATGATCAATCGCGACAGGAAACATTACTTGACATACTGTTAGAAATGATATGGCCGTTGCACTTCACCGGTGATCAGGATCAAGCGATTGAAATCTGTAAGGAAGCAGAACCCATCGCACGATCCCTTAAAGATCAAGTTCGTTTGGGCAAGGTGCATTATGAGTTTGGGCTATCCCATTTCATGAAAAACCAGTATCGGCTGGCCGAAACATATTTATTAAAAATTCTGGAACTTCCTAAAAACAAGGAAACGAATGCGCTCATCAATTCCGTAATATTTCCGCTAGCCGGGACCTATTTCTCTCTGGCTCAGTGGCAGAAAGCTGCAGATCTTTATACAGAAGTTATCGGTTCTCATGAGACATCTGACAGGCAATCCGAATACTTGGAAGAAATGCCCTTTATGCCCTACACCCATAGCTGTCATCATTTAGGATACATTCGGGCGCTCCAGGGACGAATCCAGGAGACAAAGGAACTTTTGAAAAAAGGCTATACCTCACCATTGGAACAGGTCTCCAATCTGCAGTCACGCGCCTGGTGTGCGCTCTGGCATAGTGCCTTTGCAATTCTTATTGGTGAAGAGTATGGCTCATTGGCCCGGGTAGATAAAGTGCTTAGTGTAGTGGAAGGTTCCGATTCCCCTGTTTTACTCTTCCTTTGCTATGCGGCCAAAGGCAATGCGTTGGCGGCTGATGTACAACTAGATGAGGCTCGCATGTTTTATGTAAAAACCTTAAAAGCCATAAAAAATACACCCCACCGAAGATATTTGGAAGCGGTTTATTGTAACCTGGTCCAGGTCGCCCTCGAATTAAACGATCGGTCTGCCGCCGAACGTTACTATAAAGAAGGATTTCCATTGGTTGAATTAAATCCTGAGAGAGATGCAC
>DAOVAK010000777.1 GCA_030671095.1 Deltaproteobacteria bacterium
ACTGGGTGCCGCGGTTTTAAAGTGCGTTTTAGCCTCGCCCCTCGAGCTCCAGCGTCTCAGGGCAGCGGTTCTGGCCCCACCCTGACCGGTGGCGGCACAACATGGGCTCTACAAAATCTGATCCACACCTTTCACCGGCAGCGCCAACGGAGCAGTCAACCGGCTGCGGCGAAGAATTTCCTTTGACAATTTTTCCTCTCTTCGCCTAACCTGCACTATTCATAAAAGCGAAGTTAGTTCATGAATAATCCGGGCTAATTACCCTTGAATTCTTAACTTCTCCGTCTCAAGAGGCTAAAACAGCAAGAAACATACCATCCTAACTTGCGCCTGTCCACCCCTGGCAGACTTGCGGTGTAAGGGAGAAATGTAACTTTTTTCCTTGCCACTTCTTCCGCCTTCTTGTAGCCTGAAATTAGCCCATTTCCTGCTTCCCGGCGAGATCTCATCATCTCAATTCTCCAATTGCTCTGTGCTCTGTAAAGGTTAACACTGGTAGCGGCGAACCTTATTGGGCACAAGGTAACCTCAGCAGAGTTGATTCGATGGCCTTATCAAGAAAGAGCGGCATGGAAGACAAAGATAAAGCAAAAGACCAACTCATTGATGAGCTGGTCATTTTACGTAAGAGGATCAGTGAATTGGAAGCTCTGGAAGCTGAACGTGAGGAGATAGAGAAAACCCCACACGAGACGGAAGAGAGATATCGCGCCATAGTGAATGCTTTTGACGGACTGGTATATATTTGTTCGGAGGATAATCGCATTGAATTTATGAACGAGGAGTGCATCAAAAGAACCGGTTACGATGCCACTGGAGAATTGTGTTACAGAGTTCTTCATGATCGTGATTCAATGTGCCCCTGGTGCGTCAACGAGCGGGTGTTCAAAGGCGAAACCGTAAGATGGGAACTGCAAAGTCCCAAAGACAACCGTTGGTACTATATTGTAAATACGCCGATATATAAAGCTGATGGCACTGTGTCCAAACAAGCTATGATTCTGGACATCACCGATCGCAAGGAGATGGAGGAGGCCCTGGAAAGAAGCGCTGAAAAAATCAAACGATTTGCCTATTCCGTATCACACGACCTCAAGAGTCCTGCTGCTGCTATTTATGGCCTCACAAAACGTCTCCATGAACATTATGGCGAGAGTCTCGATGAAAAAGGCAGGAGGTACTGTGCTCAGATATTAAGAGCTTCCCTGCATGTCGGAGCGCTCATTGAGAAGATTAACGCCTACATCGAGGCCAAGGAAGCGCCACTAAAAACCGAAGAGATTGATCTCAGAGAGATTCTGCAAATCATTAAAGATGAGTTTTCCCCTCGGTTGACTATTCGTCAAATCACCTGGCTGGAAGCTGAAACCATACCTGAAATTAAAGCTGATAAGTTGTCCATGCTCAGGGTATTTCGTAATTTTGTGGACAACGCTTTGAAATACGGTGGAGAAGGTCTCAGTGAAATCAGCATTGGATATCAGGGGAACGACGACTTCCACATCTTCTCTGTGAGCGACAACGGGGCAGGCATACGGGGGGGAGATTATGAAGGGCTTTTTGCCGCCTTTCGCAGGGATGACACCTCCAAGGCAGTGGAGGGAGCTGGACTTGGATTAGCCATAGTGAGCGAGATAGCTGAACGCCACAAAGGCCGAGTTTGGGCGGAGCCTGGGAAAGACCAGGGAGCAAAATTTTTTATCTCGGTGTCAAAGGATCTCTGAACGGTTCTTGCCTACATGTCGGCGCCACCGAGAGAGTTCTAACCTAATTAGCGTTTCCCAATTGCTCTGATAGGCCAGTACTAAGGTTAAAGAACCCGGGTCCATCGA
>DAOVAK010000385.1 GCA_030671095.1 Deltaproteobacteria bacterium
CTGTTTTGCTCCCTTAACAGACCGATAGGTTGTTGCTCTCTGGCTGGAACCATTCCAAAATCCTCAAGATGGATTGTATGACCAGGAGGGGCCACAACGAATTCATCGTCCCACGGGCCATTACATATCTTTCCGAGAAGTGCGGGTGTCCCCTTAATTTCTTGATAGGAGAGGTTGAACTCCTTTGCAGCCCGCCTCTTACCATAGCGCTCCTCCATTCTCTTCAACTCGTCCAAAAGGGTTATCCGGCATGTTAGCCCTTCATGGTATTGGGAAGGAAAAGTGCGATTTGGGGGAAAATGGACAAGATGATCAGACCGACCAGCATAGCTACCCAGAAAGGCCAGATCCCACGGAAAATGGTGTACATGGGCACATCCTTTGCGACCCCTTTAATGATGAACACATTAACGCCTACAGGAGGTGTGATCAGCGCCATCTCCAACATGATCACGACCATCACACTGAACCAGACAGGATCGAAGCCAAGATTCACCATCATGGGATGGATGATGGGAATCGTGAGGACCATGATGGCCCAGCCATCCAGGAACATGCCCAGGATCGTGTATATAAGTACGACACCTGCGAGGATGATATATCGGGAAACCTCCAGCCCTGACATATAATCGGCCAGTTCAAAAGGGATACGGGTCACGGCCAAAAAATACCCGAACACATAGGCACCGATTACGATGATAAAAATCATGCCCGTGGTCTGCCCGGTCAGTCGGAGGGAGGCGACAAAATGGTGCCAAGCCATCTTCCTTGTATATAATGAAAAAACAAACGCACCGAACGCCCCGATACCGGCAGCCTCGGTTGGAGTAAACACGCCGGTATATATGCCTCCCATAACGATCAGAAAAAGAACCAGCATTCCCCAGACCCCCTTGAGCGCGTTGATTCGCTCCTTGAAAGTGGCTCCAGGCCCACGGGGGGCCAACTCGGGATTGAGTCGAACCTGGATGTTGATGGCCAGCATGAAAAGGAAGGCCAACATGATGCCGGGTAAAATGCCGGCGATAAAAAGTTTGCCCACGGACTGTTCGGTGAGGATGGCATAGAAAACAAAGGTGGCGCTGGGAGGGATCAAAATGCCCAGGGTACCCCCTGCGGCAACGGTACCGGTGGCAAGCGACATACCGTACCGGTATTTTTTCATCTCCGGGAGGGCTACCGTCCCCATAGTGGCGGCTGTAGCCACACTGGAACCGGAAATGGCGGCAAAACCGGCACAAGCGCCGACAGTGGCCATGGCCAGACCGCCGCGCCTGTGCCCCAACCACCTTTCCACGGCCCGATATATCTGATGGCTCAATCCGGCGTGGGATGCAAATTGGCCCATCAGGACAAAGAGGGGGATGACGCTCAGAGTATAGGTGGTTCCACCAGCATAGAAGCTTATACCCAGAATATTCAGTCCACCGTCCAGGCTACCAAGATAAACGTAACCCAGCCATCCGACCAATGTCATCACGAATGCGATCGGCATGCCGGTAGCGAACAGGAGAAACAGAAGCGCAATACCAAGAATGCCAGTCGTAAGCGGACTCATTTTTTTATCGCCCTGGCTAAAGATTGAATGAAATGGACAAGAAGGACAAGCGAAAGCACTGCGATACCGAGCGCCACGAATAGGATAAAGGGGCTAATGGGAATGAATAATTCGGCAGTTACATCATGTCTTTGCCAGGCGGTCCTCGCGTGTAACACATTTCGCCAGGTAACGATGGCAAACAGGATGAAGGCGATGAGACTGATGATGCACTCGACAAGGGCCTGGGCCCTTTTAGGAAGCCGTGTGAAAACCAGATCCACAACGACATGCCCTCTAACAGCCATGGTGTAGCCGACCGATGCGAATACCAATATGGCCATCATAAACTCGGTCAATTCATAGCTCCCAAGAATAGGTCGATTTAAGACATAACGAAGGAAGACATCCACGACCGTGATCAAGACCATTAGGACCAGAACAAACTGCCCTAACATTTGCAGGAAACGGCTGACCGGGAAAATGGCTTTCTCCATGAATTGGCCGACCCGGCTTAACCATCCATTCATCATTAGCCCCTATATATATTATGCCCCAATTGAGCCAAAGCTCAATTGGGGAGAAATCAGCATTCAGCAGTCAGAAATAATTATTAACGCTCTTCGTCATCTGCTTTTTGACCACTTACAATCTACAACAGCCAACGACTAATCGAACGATTTTCGCTCGATTAGGGTTATAGATTATTTCCCTTGAAGCAGGCGTATTTTCCTTAGCACCTCTTCTGCAGGCAGGCCCTTGGCCTTCATATCCGCTATCCATTTACCATATATCGGTTCAAGCTTCTCTTCCCATTTCGCCATTTCACTCGCTGCAAGGGAATAGACTTCCTTTCCTCTGGATTTACCTACTTTAAGGGATTTCTTAACATCCTCATCATACGCTGTTGCACTCTCAAAGGCGTACCTCATTCTCAGGTTATCCAGAATTTCTCGAACATCAGGAGGCAGGGAATTCCACGTCTTTTTATTCATAGCTACGGCCATGGGTGTGGCAGTGAGCCCGGCCTGTAGAGAATAGTTTGTAACATCATAAAGTCTGTAAGCAACCATAGCGGAGAAGGCAGTAACAACCCCATCGATCACGCCCTTTTCCAAAGAGGTATAAACCTCTGTAATGGGTAATGTAACGGGGCTACCGCCCAATGCCTTGACCATTGCCGATTGAACAGCCCCCGAGCTGCGGAATTTGAGGCCTTTCATATCTGCCATACTCTGGATCTTCTTTTTCGAGGTGTGGAAGGTGAATGGCTCGCAGACAATGAAGAACAGCATCTTGGCGGCTTCATATTCCTGTTCAAGATATTCATAGAAAACGCCTTGGGCGATTGCCGTATTGACCGTGCAGGATCCTCCTAAGAGTAAAGGCAGGTCAAAAACCGTCGATAGAGGAAACCGGCCGGCCGTATAGCCAGGCATAAAAAAGGAGATGTCTGCAATGCCGCCAACGGCCATGTCCCACTGCTCCCTGGGACCTCCCAGGGCCCCACCGGGATAAAGGGTAATCTGCACCCTGCCGTTAGTGAGCGCCTTCACCTCCTCTGCGTATTTTGCAAATACGCGGGCCAAGGAGTGTTTGGTGGACATCCAATAGGCGAATTTTAACTTGATGGGTTTCTCTGCTGCCTCAATTGCCGGTAAGTGGCAGAAAACGAAAAGTAAGGTTATGAAAAGGCCTAACGAAATCAATGTGCTTAATCTTTTTTTACCCTTTATAGCTCCCATGTTTTTCCTCCTCTCTCATCAAGTTGTTCTTTTTGTTTTGACATGCTCCTGAGACAGTGTCTCAGATTAAGAATTCATTGCACTACGTTGTGCTTTTGGTTGAGGTTAACAGTTAGATTTACCGGATGATTTGTCAAGGCATTTTGATATGAACGCTTTACCTCCTTTCACAGCTGGCGCTGTTTTTTAAGTTTAGCTTTACGCTCAGTTACCATTTTTTCACGCAATCCCCGGTGACAGTGATCCGGGGTAACACCAAAGTAGTGTCGAAGCAATGATAACCAGTGCACAGATATCCAGGATATCGGCACCAGCCTCCACCTGGGCGACGGCCTCCTTGTGAACCACATCAAAATCGCCGCTCTTCAGGGCTTCAGCCAGTTTTTTCTTTCCTGACGGGTTAATCCGTTCACCTATCAGCACAGTAGATCCTTCATCGGTGATTAAGATTTCCCTTGTAGCGCTTGACACTCTCGTTTCCATAACTAAACGCCTTCTTGGTTACTGGCAGCACCCAAATAAGCCTCTCTCACCCTGTTTTGCTCCCTTAACAGACCGATAGGTTGTTGCTCTCTGGCTGGAACCATTCCAAAATCCTCAAGATGGATTGTATGACCAGGAGGGGCCACAACGAATTCATCGTCCCACGGGCC
>DAOVAK010000838.1 GCA_030671095.1 Deltaproteobacteria bacterium
GCCGCCGGTGATATCTTCACAGGAATCCGGGATGCCCAAATGCTTGAATTCTTCACTCCTGACAAAAGCTAATGGCCCCCGAAACTCGGGATCCAGGCCATTCACCATGTCAACCCCTTTTCTCCCTCTACAATGACTGAAAAGGATGACATCGTATTTCGCCTTGAGGTCCCCCTGACGGAGATGATCTTTGTGTATCATCGTAAAGGGGATTCCCAGGTCATCGAAGGCAAACCTGACCCAGCCATCATCCTGGGTGCTGGACCAGGTATGGAAGATAGCGATGCGGGGAATATCAAGCTCATGGGTTTTAACCTCAGGAACCTTCTTGTAGCTGAAGACCTCCAGCCCGAGCTCTGCAGCGACATCCTGGACAGCTTGATGGATTTTCTCCCCCCCTCCAGAAACGGGAATGATCATCGAGCCGGCATCAAAATCTCTTTTTTTTATTTTAAAGGGGGCTTCTGCAGCCAGGATTTTAAACTCCTTTAATCTTATACGTGCAGGGAGCAGATTGTTTATTGTCCTGTGATTGATTATATAAGCACCTGCCGCCTTTCCACCGATTACTTTTCCGGAAACTCTTACCAGCTCTTTAACAGGAGCTAATGAAACATCCAACACGGCTTTATCCTTGACCTCTACAGTTTTCACATCCATATGGAGTCCAAGAGTCCAGCCGGTATCATCATAGGCGCGGGGAGCATCTCCGGGGTACGTCTGTCTCTCCAGAAGGTTCTGAGCAAAGCTTCCGTAGGGCTGGTCGAGCCTGACCACAAATGAGCCTTTAGGAAACTCCCCTTCCTTGACCTTTAAAGAGCTTTTTGCCTTATGGACCTCGATCTTCTGTTTTAAAAGCACGTTGATAAGGCTGGCCGTATCAACAGGGTCCTTTTGTCCGGAAGGTAAAATATACGCATAGGGAGATTCCTTTTTTCCCTGCTCATAGGAACTCAGCCCTCTCTTCCAGAAGTTCTTCAAAAAATATTCTTTGTTCGAGGCGACAAAGTAGAAGGCCTGCAAATCAGCAGTCTGTTGGTAGTTGACATTGTTCCTCATCGACCAGAGCACCTTCTTGTAGGGAGGCAGAGGTCTGTACCATTCCCTGGAAGTCACAGGACGTCTCCCCTCACTCAAATCTCTCTCCCTGGTATTACCGATGGAATTGCCGAATGTCTCGTAGAAGCGAATGATTCCGTTATGATTGGCTGAAATGGAGCCCCAGTAGTTGGGGGCCCATCCGTTCCAGAAAGCATGAGTCCAGACTCCGGGCATGCCGTAGGAAGTTAACCGTGTAACCTCCCACCATGATATCAGGTTCCACTCTGAGGTTGCACTGGGCTGATAATGGGGATTATAGGGGCCTGTGCCCGAAGAGACATAGAGAAAGGCTATGGATTCATGGTTATCCTGAACCACGATCGGATGCCACTCGAAATAAGCCTTTGCGCCGTTCTGCATCTCGGGTTGAGAGATGCTGATCATGTCGCGGTTGTTATCATGGA
>DAOVAK010000764.1 GCA_030671095.1 Deltaproteobacteria bacterium
GGGATACCGACATGAGCATTGCGCAGGGGCTGCGGCGGGAAAATATCGGTTACATACACGTTGACTCACATCTTGATATGTTCGATGAACACCCTTCTTGGGGAAAACTCTACCACTCCTCAACATGCCGAGAGTGGCCTGTTTGATCCTTCCAATATGATCCTTATCGGGGTTCACGGCCTGGTGGAGAAGGAGATCTACGAATTCCTCCGGAAAAACCGTATGAAGATCATCACACTAGATGAGCTTTCCGGAAAAAGGTTTGGCCCGGCAGTGAAAAAAGCGATGGAAGAATTGGCCTTGACGGTGGAGAGCTTCTATCTATCAGTTGACATAGATGTCGTAAGCGCCGCCTTTGCCCCGGGTGTCAAACACCTGGGGCAGGCGGCCTGCTGCCGGAGAGATACTTCAATTAGATCTTTACGTGATTTGGACAAAGAGGATGTGGGGTGTTTAAATAGGCCCTCAGCACGGCAATCCCTTATAGATTACCATCCTTCTTTTGGTGGGCCTGCCGCCTTTTTGAAAACGTGACCACCAGAGGGTGAGGTGGGGTCAGATAGTGCAATATTTTAGTTTATTAAATTGGCTTGCTCAGTCTTGGAAAGAGGCAAGTTGACCATTTGGGAGTGGAGCACTATGGAGACGAATTCGATTAAGAAAAAATATGAAGACTTCCTTCTTAAACCTGTGATGGATGAAATAACAATAAGAGAGGGAAAAGGTATAAAACTAATAGATGCCTCGGGGAAAGAGTATATGGACTTCACAAGCGGGTTCGGTGTCTCGTTGCTCGGATATAATAACGAATACACGGAATATGTTCATGAGGCTATTCAGAAGCAAATCAGACGGATTGTACATGTTCCACACTACCTATACTATTCGGAACCCGCGATTGCATTGGCGGAGAAACTGGCAGAGATTTCACCGGGGGCCCTGAAAAAAACATTCTTTTGTAACAGCGGCAGCGAGGCCGTCGAGGGGGCCATCCGGACGGTAAGAAAATACAAGAATAGATTCGAACTGCTGGGCCTTCAACAGGGGTTCATGGGCCATAGTATGGGAGCGGTGAGCCTGACCGGCCGAAGCAAAGATAAAAGGAAGATTGGTCCGCTTCTTCCCGGTGTATACCATATTCCAGCACCGTATTGTTTCAGATGTAGCCTCCGTCAAACCTACCCGGGCTGCAATTTGGCATGTGCTGATTATGTCGAGGATTTCCTGGAGTTCGGCACCTCGGGTAATGTGGCCGGACTGGTCATTGAGCCCATCATGGGCCATGCAGGGGTGGTTGTTCCCCCTGATGGCTACTTCTCAAGGATTGGCGAGATTTGCAGACGCCATGGTATAGCTGTCGTGGCCGATGAGACGCTGACAGGGTTCGGAAAAACGGGAAAGATGTTTGCCGTCAAACACTGGGAGATTGAACCGGAGATCATGACCCTGGGGAAGCCTCTAGGCGGAGGGTTCCCTCTTGGGGCTTTCATTGTCACGGATGATGTTGCATCGGTATTTGAATTCGGGGATGCTTCTTCAGGGCTTGGGGGAAATCCAGTCTCATGCGCAGCGAGTTTAGCGACGATTGATGTCATTGAAAAAGAAGCCTTGTGTGAAAAAGCGGCGAGACTTGGCGATTACCTGATCGATGAGCTAAGACATCTGGAAGCCGCCTCTGAGGCGATAGGTGAGGTACGGGGAAAGGGATTATTCGTTGGTATTGAGATTGTGGAAGGGGACAATCATGACAAAGCACATCAAAAGGCGGAACAGATAAAGCATCAGATGCAAGAGGGGGGGTTCTTGCTTACAGTCTATGGAGGATCGACCATACGGCTGACCCCGCCGTTGATCATAGAGCAAGATCACATCGATCGTTTTATTGAGGCATTCAT
>DAOVAK010000142.1 GCA_030671095.1 Deltaproteobacteria bacterium
AAGGTTTTCAGTTTCATCAATGCTCATTTTTGGAGTCAACAAATCGTGAGATCCAAAAAGCCTGGAAAAATTGCCATGTTTTTTACCCTTCTGGAAAGCCGAGGATACTGCATCTCCTTTGTTGTCAAGGGTTCGCGGTAGGTTACTACAGCTTCACCCTTGACGCCGTGGATCTGCAGCATCCTCGACTTTTGCAACGTCAGGGTAAAGCTAATAGAAAAGAAGTGCCAGCATGACAGCGATGAAAGTGGTGGTTATTGGTAACGGCATAGGAGGGTTCAGCGCGGCATCCAACATCCGCCATTTAGATGACAACTGTGAAGTCATGATGATTTCCACTGAGAAAACGCCCCTCTATTCAGCCTGTGTACTCCCCGAGTATATCTCCGGCAAAATTCGCAGAGAAAACACCTTTGTAAAAGAAGAGGGCGACTACAAACAACTAGGGGTCCATACGCTTTTCGGCCATGAAGTAAAAGAGATCGACGCCCATGCCAAGAAAGTGACCATAGATGATGGAAAGGCTCTCCCATTTGACAGGCTTGTTCTTGCAACAGGCAGCGAAGCCATTAGTCTTGGTGAACCCAAAAAGGGGGTATTCAAGGTTAAAACCCTGAAGGATGCTGATGACATCATCGCGCATGAGGGCAGGAAGGCAGTCGTGGTCGGCTCTGGGGCCATTGGGATCGAGGTGGCCATAGCCCTCTATCATAGGGGATACGAAGTAACCATTGTGGAGATGATGGATCAAATCTTACCCCTTGTTTTGGATCAGAAAGCAGCGGTCAAGGTTCAGGGTATTCTCGGGGAGCATGGAATAAAGGTCCTTAATGGTGAATGTGCGGAGTCGATCCTTGGTCAGGATCGAGTTGAAGGGCTGCGGACCGACAAGCGGGAACTGGAATGCGATGCGCTTATATGTGCGCTGGGGATGCGGCCAAAAGTGGAATTGGCTCAAGAGGCAGGCATTAAGTTAGGTAACGCAGGCGGTATCCTGGTAGACTCCCATCTGCAGAGCAGCTTGTCAGGGATTTACGCGTGTGGTGATTGCGTGGAGGCCAATGATATTCTAACAGGAAAACCCTCCCTGAATCTGTTCTGGCACAATGCGAATTGTCAAGGGTCGGTGGCTGGCCGAAACTGTACAGGTCTTACCACTGAATATCCAGGATCGGGGAGGTTATTGAACGTGGATATCTTTGGGAATCACGTGGTTGGGTTTGGTTATACGCAATCCGCATTGGATAAATTCAGGGAGAAAAGGCCTATCAGCGGCAAGCTTGATGAGGCTTCAATCCTGGAGGGTGAAAGAGACGGGGGATATTACCGCTTGGTCATCCTTGGAGATAGATGCATTGGAGGGCAATTTATCAACATAAAAAGGGACTTAGGCCTACTTTGGGCGCTTATGTTTCGAGGAAAGAGTATCAAAGAACTTCTTAGGCTTTTTGAGAATACAGAAGTGATGAGCCGCAGGCCATACCTATTCCGGCTCAGGCCTTTTTTTGTATAGGTATTGAGAAACATGGCGAAAGTAATGGTCACCCAACATGTTGTCCACACGGAGCTCTGAAAATTCCTCCCCCCATCAGAGACTGTGTCGCAATTGAACAAAACTGTCATTCCGGGCGAGCAGATCGATGTTGGGCGAGACCCGTGGTTCGACAGGCTCACCACCCTGAGCGAAGTCGAAGGGGAATCCAGGAAGCTAGCGGAAAATCAACTCATTCTGGATCCCGGCTCGCGTCCCGCTCCGCGGGACTTGGCCGGGATGACGCATTACGACACAGCCTCCCAGGGGAGGGGATAAGATTTACGAGATAGGATTTAGCAAACAGAAAGGAGTGAGGGAAAGAGATGGAAAAGGCCCTGGTTATTCATCCTGAAAAGTGTACGGGCTGCCATGCATGTGAGATGATCTGTTCTTTGACCCATGAGAATGCGTGTGACCCGAATCTGTCCAGAATTGGGATCATGAAAACAAGAGGTGGCGGAACCCATGAAAACATCCCGGTTGTTTGTCAGCAGTGCCATGATCCCATATGTGCGGATGTCTGTGTCATGGGTGCCATATCCAAAAATGAGGAGACGGGAGCGCTCGTGGTCAATGAAGATCTGTGCGTGGGTTGCAAAACCTGCGTCATAGCCTGTCCGTTGGGTGGCGTTTTGTACCATTATATAAAAGGATGTGCCATAAAATGCGATCTCTGCGGCGGTGACCCAGAGTGTGTGAAATCCTGTCTCTATGGTGCGTTAGAGTATTTGCAGATGGATGAATGGGGAAGGAAGGAACGGCTCAAAGGAGCGGAGAACCTAGGTAGAATATTCGAGGTCGTGTATAAATAACCTTGGAGTATTGGAGTATTGGTGATCGAGGAAGATTTGCAAAGTTTGTCTCTCTCTTGTTTTTACATTACTCCATTACCCCTAAAAATGTGTCTTTGTAAGGAGATGAGTCATGATGGTAGGAGGCTATGCAGGGCAAATATTATATATCGATTTGACAAAGGAAGAGATTAGGAAAGAGCCCTTGGACCTGGATATGGCCAAGAAATTTTTGGGGGGCTTTGGACTCAACTGCAAATTGGCCTGGGATCTTCTGGATCCTGATGTGGACCCCTATTCCCCGGATAATATGATCTTTATGGGCATGGGACCTATGATTGGGACAGCGGCGCCTGTTTCCAACAAGAATTCTGTGGTGAGCAAGTGGCCATCTACGGGCACCATATCACCCGGAACATCTGGAGGGGATTTCGGGATCCAGGTGAAGCTCTCTGGTTACGATGAAGTGATCATTAAAGGTAAAGCAAAAAGACCGGTTTACATCAAAATCAACGGCGATAATGTGCAAATCTGCGATGCCAGCGAGCTATGGGGCAAGGACACTTACGAGACCACTGATATGCTGTGGGAAAAGCACGGACGAAATTACGCTGTTGTTGCCATGGGAACGGCTGGGGAGCGTCTAGTGAATACGACCATATGTCTGGTGGACAAAGTCAGTACCTGGGGCAAGGGTGGCCTGCCAGCGATCATGGGCTCTAAGAATCTTAAGGCCTTTATAGCATATGGGAATAAAGGCATCAAAGTGGTGGACCCTAAGCGGTTGATAGAACGAACACGCATCATTCAGGAGCGCTTCAAAAGCCATCCAGATTATGAGAAGCTCGTAGACCTGGGAACCATGGATGGCTTTCCAGGATGGGCCGATGTGCACGGCATGTCCATAAACAACTGGACAGGACGATTTCCTACGGAGGAGGCCTATCGTTTATACAGCCCTGAATACTATCTTGAGAATATCAAAGCAGGCAGATCCTCTGATCCCACCTGTCCGGTGGGATGTAAGGATCACGTGAAAATTAAGAAGGGAGAATATGCCGGAACCGAGGCCTGGGTATCATCCTTCTACGGACGAGTGGTTCATATGGCAGCCCGCTGTCAGGTGGGCAGTTACGAGAAAAATGTGAAGGCACAGGAATATTTTCAGCGTACCGGACTCTGCATCCATTCTTATACGGCCCTCATTGACTGGGCAGTTGAACTCTATGAGAGAGCAATCTTAACCAAAGAGGACACTGGTGGTGTGGAACTGAAGCATGATTTTGAAACCACCATGTATTTGGCGGAGCAAGCAAACAAGCATGAGGGGCTCGGAGGGATCCTGTCTCAAGGTTACAAAAAAGCGATTCAAGATATCGGCCGAGGATGTGAAAGGTACGCGATTCATGTCAAAGGCATGGAGCCCCTTTATGATCCTCGGATCAATCGGGTCAGCGGTCCTGAACTTAACCAGGTGGTTAACCCACGGGGTGCTCATGCGCCCCAGGGCTGTATCACATTATACATGTCAAAGGATTTACCTGCCGAAAAATACAGACCTTGGCTCGAAGATAGGGGTGTGTCTGCGGATGCCTTAGGGAGGATATTTCCGCGGCCCGGCTATTTTAATATAGCCAGAATGCTCCCTTACGGTGAAGACTTTGTGGTCTTCACGAACTCGGCTGGACTGGGGTGTCTGAGAGGTCGCGTGGACAGCTTCATGAAGGGTGAAGACTGGCCAGAGATCTATTCGGCAGTCACCGGATTTGAAACCTCTCTTGAGGAGTTTAGAGAGGCTTCAAGACGGATCTATAACTTATACAAGGCGTTGAACGTCCGGCTGGGGTTTTCTCGTAAGGATGATGTGTTTCCTGAGAGATGGTTTGAACCGCTCGAGACTTCCGACAGAGGGACCATGGTCCTTTGTGACTATTTCGGGTCACCCCTCTCCAAGGAAGACTGCGAAAAACTACTGGACGACTACTATGATGAGAGAGGATGGGATATTGAGACAGGGATGCCGACGAAAGAAACCCTTGTGGAGACAGGTTTGAAAGATGTGGCCGAAGATCTCAAAAAGAGGGGCTTTATTAAGTAAGTCAAATTTTTTCTTCACATAGTTGAATAGTCTTTTCCTGAGTTTCTAGGGCAATTGACAATCAGCACCCTTTCAAAAAGGAGGGCATGACAAGGTGGGCGAGGATGAGCGATTGATCGCAGATTTGATGTCCATTGTGAATAAGGAAAACCTTTCTGCCGATATCTATGAAAGGATAGCTTACGGCCAGGATGGGATACAACCTGATCTGGAGCCGAACGAGATACCTGCTGTTGTCGTAAAACCTAGCTCAGCGGAAGACGTCTCGAAGGTGGTGAAATATGCCAACCAGCAGAAGACCCCTATTTACATCCACGGCGCTGGCACGGCCTTTAAGGGTTCATCCAGGCCCAAACGTCCCGGCAGCATTTTACTGAGCACAGAGGGGCTTACGACTATAGCGCTGCATGAAGAAGATATGTATTTTGAAGCAGGTGCCGGCACAAACCAGTATGAACTGGAAAAATTGCTTCTAAGTCGTGGGTACATGTTGCCTATGAACGTGGGAAGCAAGTACTCAGCCACTATAGGAGGTGCGGTCTCTATTAACACCATTGGCCACATGGTAGATATATGTTTGGGCAAAATCATAGACCATGTGATGGGCTTAGAGGTCGTTCTCCCAAACGGCGAGATTATTGAAACAGGTACAAGAAGCATGAGAAGACCTGCTGGAATCGACTATACGAGATTCTTTGCGGGCATGGAGGGCGTATTCGGAATCATTACCAAAGTGAGGATGCGCCTCATTCCCAATTACAAAAAGGCTTATCTTGTAGGGTTCTTTCCCGAGCTCACTGACATTGCCCGTGCCTTTATGAAACTTTACAGAGAAAAGTTACCTCCTCCGTTGTATGGCGAGCTGTTAGAAAAGAAAGCTTGCATAGCACCATTCAGGCTAAGGGGACTGGGAGAGCCTAAGGGACACATGGGGTTAGCCATTACAATTGGCCATACGCAGGAAGATGCCGACAAACAGGCTGAGAACGTTGTTAGCATTTTCAAGGCTGAAAACGCCATTGAAGCCCGTGTCGTCAAATCTCCTAAAGAACAAGAGGATTATTGGGCAGCCCGTGACAATATTTTGAATATACTCCAGACGCCGGAAGGAGAGGAAAAGCTGCTACCAATGGGAGCTCTGGAGACCTCCGTACCGCTAAGTCATCTGGCTGATGTCATAGATTATTTCAGGACGGGGCATACCTACAGTACTCTACATGAAGCCAAATTATTCATTTACGGTCATGTGGGCACGTGTGACCTTCACGGATTGTGGTGTACCCCTGCAAGCTGGCCTTTAGAAAAAAGACTTCAGTGTAGGAATGAAGCTCTCCAGCTAGAAAAGGAGGTAAATCTGATGTGGGGATGTGCATCTGGAGAAGTGGGACAGACAGCTATGAGAATAGGATTCTTACGGGAGAGATGGGGGGAAGCAGCTTACGCCATGCTCATGGATATCAAGAAGGCCATCGACTCAAACAACATCCTAAATCCTGGCAATTTGGAAGGTGATGGCCATGAAATCTGACCAGACTCAAGAGACAGATCATATAAAGGAAATGGAAACGGAGATATTGAGCTATATACAGACCTGTATTAATTGCAGGATGTGTGTCCACATGTGCCCCACGTACGAGGGCTGGGTTGCTCACAGTCCTTTTGGTAGGCTCGCGGCAATCAACCTCCATCTAAAGTATGAATTGGGGAGCGAAGAGGCGTTGAGCCGCCTGCTATTTGAATGTGCGACCTGTCGCAGATGCCAGGAGAGATGCAAGATGCTATCTACCAATGTAACCCCCGCAGACGTTATCATAAAAACAAGACAGTTACTGGCTAGGAAGGCATTGGCTAAAGAAAGGGATGGATCATGAGCAAATCTCTCAAGGATGTCATACCAATTCCTCATATCTATATCAGGGGAAATGTTTTGGAGAAGGGTAATATCCCTGGTGTGGCTGGAGATAAAGCAGCATGGGCAAAAGACCTTAATCTGCCCAGAAAGGCTGAATACACCTTTTTTCCGGGTTGCGGCTACCAGTTTATGAGGTACATAGAAGGCATGATGAAAGCTGCGACAAGCATGGAGAAGGTTGGCTTAGGGATAGAAAAGAGCATAGGCATAAGCAAGGTATTCGGCAAGATTGGTATCGATCTCCCCAGTATCACGGCGAAGGTTGCTGCGGCAGGCAAAGAGGATGCCTATACGAGGATTCTTGTCAGTGCAGTGAGCATTCTCCAGAAGCTTGGACTTGACATTGGCTACATGTACGAAGATGAGCCCTGTTGTGGTTCCCCGCTCTATTATTCAGGCTTTCTGGATGATTATATTGAAAATGCAAATAAGAATTTCAATGTCTTTAAATCCCACGGGATTCGGAAGTTCATAGGTCTCATTCCCGCCTGCACTGCTTCTTTGCGGGATTATTATCCGAAATATGTCGAGGGATATGACCTAGAGGTTTACCATTTCATTGAAGTCGTGGCGCAGAGCCTGAAAGAGACAGATATAAAGCCCAAGCTAAAGGAGAATGTTACCGTGGCTTACCACGATCCTTGTCAGTTATCTAGATATCTTGAGATTATCGATGCACCTAGAAAAGTCCTGGCGAGCATCGA
>DAOVAK010000475.1 GCA_030671095.1 Deltaproteobacteria bacterium
CTCATATCCGTTTCCGCTGCCATATCCCTGAAAGAGTCCTTCCCTCCTTATGTGAGCCGTGGCGGACTGAAACTTGAGGCGGCCCTTGACCAATTCGCCGTGGACGTGAAAGGTAAGGTTTTGCTGGATGTGGGTGCATCCACTGGCGGGTTCACAGACTGCCTTTTACAGCGGGGCGCGAAAAGGGTTATTGCAGTGGATGTGGGATACGGCCAACTCCATTGGAAAATTCGCCAGGATCCCCGTGTAACTGTGCTGGAAAGGACAAACGTCCGTCACCTCAAGCGTGAAGATCTATTAGAGCACATACAGGGAGCGGTCATAGACGTCTCGTTCATCTCCTTGAGGCTGGTGGTCCCCAGAGTCTCCGAACTTATTTTGAGAGATGCCTTTATCATTGCCCTGATCAAACCCCAATTTGAGGTGGAGAAGGGGCAGGTGGGAAAAGGTGGCGTGGTCCGTGATCCTTCCTTACATCAACAGGTCATAGACAGACTGAGTTGTTTCTTTGAACGCATAGGTTGGACCGTCATGGGGCACATACCTTCCCCACTTCTAGGTCCCAAAGGGAATAAGGAATTCTTTGGTTATCTTAGGAGAGAAAAAACCCCCTAGCCCTCTTTGCACAATGGGGCTAGGGGGAAATCATAGGACCCAAGTGTTATGGGCACCTCAAAACTGAAGGACCTGGGCTCAGCTGCCTAGCATGTTCTCTAGTCGATTAAGGTCGTTGATGACCCGCCAATGACCCCCGCCTTCCGTAATGCGTTCTTCCCATTTCTGGACCCTGCCGTAGTATTCCCGAGGATCCACATTATCGCTTCGCAGTTTGGTCACATTGAGGGCCACCACCTCGCAACCCGCTACCTGGATAGGGAAGTCCCGGATGTGTCCCTTCTTCAGGTCCTCTTTCAGGTCAGAGAAGATGAGGATATACTTCTTTCCTGCACCCGTCTCATGTAGGTATTCAGCGGCCTGCAAAAGCCCTCCCGTAATGTCCGTGTAGGCGCTTCCCTTTTTTACCGAAGCAAGGAACGTATCAACACTCTGTTTAAAAAGACGCTTCTGCTTATTCGTTACCGACGGCCGCGTGTCAAAGGTCATTTTGGCGATGATGTCCTTCTCGCTGAAGCTGGCACTGTCGATCTTTGCTATGCCGAAGCTATCCCCTGATTGCAGGGTGCCAAGAAGGTAGTTGATTATGGCCTGCGCTTGTTTCAATTCTTGTGTGTATGTACCCGAACTATCCAGAAGCATGTAGACTCCCGTGGTACGACTGGTGGTATCGGCGCAGCTACCCAGAGATAGAAAGATGATGAATACTATGACTGAGCTAAAGCACTTTTTCACGATCACACCTCCTCGTTCATAATCATTTCAGGCTGTTCCATGTCCATCTGCTCTTTCCTGTTGCGGAGCCAATTCTCCACCCACAGAAGTGGAAAGGCGAGCAGGTCGTAAAGGTTCACCAAAAGCTCTCCTGCATATCTGGCAACATTTCCCAAGAGTCGAAGGAGGAATGCGGTCCCTCGCAAGATTGCAGCGAGTGTTTCACCTACCACGGTGCGTGAGGATTGGACAAAAGACTCCAGGGGTATGGCCACGAATGCAAGAGCAAAAGGCAAGATGAACCCCATGACCATCTGTCCTATGGTGGGAATCCAGCTATTGAAAGCCACCGGTGTCTCCACCTGGGCGAGGGTTTGCCTCAAGGCCTGCATGTCTACAGCGATCCGATCCCGCATGAAGGCCAGGGCCGATTCAACACATGCCAAGACCAAGAGTATGGTGAAGGTCACCCATATCATGCGGTGGCGCATCTTGTCATCCATCTGTCCAATGATAGGAAAAAGTCGGGTGATACGCAGCGATTCCATAAGATAGAGGCCCATGGCCAACTCCACCAGAATAATCACTAGGGCCGCTATGTCAGAGGTCTTGAAACTCCCGATATAGCTACCGCCTCCCACCATCTCAGACATGGGGAGGGCGATAAGATTGAAATTGATTACCGCACCTCCTATGGCGATAAGCAGCACAAGGGCAGAGATGAAAAACTGGGTCATAGCCGAAGAGGCTAGCTTTTGTGCCGCCTTGTCTGTTTTGTTTCTGATCTCTTCATACTCCTTCATTCGGTTGTCGATATAGGTGGCTCGTTCCTGTAGGCCCGTAATGGTCTTGCCTACTTGTTCGAGCGTTTGTGAAACCTTCCGCCAGTAGGGGCGCATCTTTCCCAGGATGGCATGGCGTGCTCCAACCGCCTTGCGATACTCCTCCATGGTCGTCTTGTGCTGGGTGACAGCCGTCTTATGGACTTCTGTTAAAATATTGCCCAGCCAACTATCTCCCTTGGATTCAAGCTGTGCAAGGCTGTCCACGGCCTTGACCCAATCGGGCGGCGGGATGGGGACCTCGGCACTCTCTCGGTAGTCCTCATCTATATGGACCACTTGATCGGCCAGCACCCGATGAAGGGATGGATATTGGCTCAAGTCACGTTTTACAACGCCTTCCACCCGTTGAAACTCTCGCTCAATCAGGCGCTCCGCCGCTTCAGCGCCTGCGGCAAGGAGCACTTCCTTGTTGCGATTTCTCACCCTTTCCTCTGCGAGCGTCACGGATCGTGCCATCAGACGAAAGCCAGCGTGGACCACACGGCTCAGGGAATAGATGGCTTTGTGGGCAGGACTTCTAGCAAGGTAGAGCAGAACCACGGCCGCTGCCAACGCGATGATCCCAGATGTGAGAGGAGAACCCGGCAACATATTGAATATTCCTGCTAATGACATGGAAACCTCCTTATAGATATCAACCTTTAAGCGAACTATTGCGACCCGTAGAATACTGCAAAGGGTGTGCCACTGTGTTAGGGTTTCGTTTCCCGAGGGATTCTTCGAAGAAAGTATGGGCGGTGTAGATTATACCACCTTGGCACACTTGGCCCTACAACTCCAAACAAATCAAGAGCTTATCGGAAGGAATTGAATTTAGCCACTCAGAGAAATTTGTGAAACGAGCCTCTTCTGTGCCTTTTGCTCCTGTCTTTACGAAGAGATTTTTCTTCCTTGGTTTTGCACTCTGGATCTCAGCCCGTGCCAAGCAATCCCACGCGTGCACTTTTTTGTACACCCATCTTGAAAATTCAGTATCGTTCAAAAGTGTTGGCACAATCTTTTGAACCACCAAGTTTTGGTCGGATACTCGATTCTCCGGCAATGCCAATCTCCTCAAGGTGATATCTATTTTGCTCCTTGCCGGTGGTCTGATCTTTGAGACTTTGAGAAAGATTTCCTAA
>DAOVAK010000067.1 GCA_030671095.1 Deltaproteobacteria bacterium
GAACTCTTAGGGTAATCTCGGCGCACTCTGCCTGCCGCTAAGAGATTGGATGGTCGCCTCTAAGGAGTGAAAATAATTATTGAAAAATTAAGTATATTAATATAGATTGGCATAGTATGTGGGGATGTAGCTCAGTTGGGAGAGCGGTACGTTCGCAACGTACAGGTCGTGGGTTCGAATCCCATCATCTCCACCAAAATGCGATCTACAGAAAGGGACGAGTGTCGGTTAGGAGGCGACCGGATCAGCCTGGTCTCTTTTTTTGACGCCCACACAGGGTTAGCATCAACCATTCCTACTGACCGAATAGGACAATAATCAGATGAAAAGGGAAGCAAAGGTAGAAAGGAAGACAAAAGAGACAGATATCAGATTAAGGCTGAATCTGGACGGTAAAGGCCTCTCTGAAATCGACACGGGTATTCCCTTCATAGACCACATGTTAGGCCTTATGGCAGCCCATGGATTCATGGATATCCGGATTAGTGCCAAGGGGGATACTGAGATAGATGATCACCACACGGTGGAAGATCTGGGCATCTGTATTGGGATGGCCATCAATCAGGCGCTGGGGGAGAAAAAGGGGATCAGGCGATATGGTGAAGCGACCATCCCCATGGATGAAGTCCTATCCAGGGTCGCTATAGACATATCTAACCGCCCCTTTTTGGCTTACAGGGTTTCTTTGGTAGAAAGTAAGACCGGGAAATTTGACGTGAGCTTGATCAAAGAATTCTTCCGTGCTCTGGTCAACTATTCAGGCATTACGATGCATGTGGATCTCATATCGGGTGATGATGCACACCATATCGCTGAATCTATTTTTAAGGCGTTCGCAAGGGCCCTTGACCAGGCTGTGGGCATTGAAAATAGGTTAGAGAGCGCAGTCCCTTCCACTAAAGGTATGCTGTAGGCGTTGAGCAAATTCGTTCTCTGGACGCATGTCACTCGGAAATAGAGACCTTTGAAAAATGTTCAATTTTGTTCAAGGTCAAGCCTCCGGCCCCGCTTCCAGCCCGTAGGGCTTACAGGCCGGAGGGTAGGGCCTACGCCCTCTCCGAGCTGTAGGCTCTATGAGCTGGAAGCCGGAGGGGAAGGCGAAGATTTTAACCGCAGGAATACACGATAAGTATTTCGAGGATTAACCCGCCATAGCTCTTTGGCGGGTTAAAATTTGAGTCTGACACAGCCTGCCCGCCATCGCTCTCACTCAGGCGAGGCGGGCGGGAGATTGAGCAAAAGGGGGCGCTTTTCAAAGGTCTCAGATAGTTTCAACAACCATGCCTGAACTCATCATCAACAGACTGTATATCCGCTTGGGACTACTTACCGCTCTCCTGGTGATGCTCTGTTCATCATGTCAATCGCGTAAGGAACAAGTCCCCCATGAAAGACCTTCTCTGCCCAAAATAGAGAAAATGGTCGTCGTGGGGTTCTTGCCTGCCATGTCTCAATGGGATACACCCAACATGGTCCGGAGCCCTGTCACCGGGGCTGTCTTCTTTGCTGAACCGGTCTCCGAGCAAGTTGTAAGCAATCTCACAGCCAATCTGTTTGAGAGGATAGTCAAAGAGAAGCGCTATGATCTCATTTCGCCCGGTCAGGCAAAGGGTGTTTATTCGATTCTCAGACTATCAGATGTGATCCAGCCCGAGATTGAGATTATCCAGAAAATCGGTCAGGCATTCTCTGCAGATGCGGTGATGAGCGGTTATCTTTACAGGTGGCAGGAGCGTGAAGGGACCGATTACGCTGTTAATCGAACCGCATCAGTGGCCTTTGATCTCTATCTCATAAGACCAGATGATGGGGCCATTTTGTGGAAAGACAGATTTGATAAGACGCAACAGTCCCTGAGTGAGAACCTCTTAGACATAAACACCTTTCTAAAGGGCCAAGGTCGATGGATGACCGCAGGGAGTCTGGCGGACCTTGGCCTTGATAAGGTATTGGGAGAATTGCTGAAGGGTGAAAAAGGAAAAAAGGATTAGAACGTGCTCGTTATTCCAGCCATAGATATCAAGGGGGGCCGCTGTGTGAGGCTCAAACAGGGGGAGATGTCAAAAGAGACCGTGTACTCGGAAGTCCCAGAAGAAATGGCTGTGAAATGGTATGAAAAAGGCGCAGAAAGGCTCCATCTGGTGGACCTGGATGGTGCGGTAGAGGGCAAAGCGGTCAATAAAGAGGTAATTAGAGGGATTGTTGGGGCTATCCCCATTCCTATCCAGCTCGGCGGGGGAATTAGAGACATGGAAACGATTGAGACCTACCTCAAGCTGGGGATTAATCAAGTTATTTTAGGCACGGTGGCCTACAAAAATCCAGAATTTTTGACCCAGGCCTGCAAAGAATTCGCCGGTCGAATCATTCTTGGGATTGATGCCAGGAAGGATCGCGTGGCCGTTGAAGGCTGGACCGAAGAAACAGATATGACAGTGGCAGAAATAGCGAAAAGGTTTGAAAACATTGGCATTTCAGCGATTATTTACACGGATATCCACCGGGATGGAATGAGTACAGGACCCAATGTGGAGGCGACCAAGATACTGGCACAAACCGTTGAGACCCCTGTGATAGCCTCCGGGGGGATTTCAGGCATTGATGATGTGGCCAAAATCTTGAGCCTTGCAGAGTATGGGGTCATCGGCATGATTACTGGGCGGGCCCTTTACAGAGGCACGCTGGATTTGGTGGATGCCATAAAATTGACCAGGAACTGAAAAAATTGAACTTTGAGCTTGACTTTTTTCAAAAATATAGTATTATATTTGTTTGACCTTTTTTCCTTTCCCCTCTCTCAACATGCCGCTTTCCCAAGAAATCATAGAAGATCTGAAAAAGGCCATGAAGGCCAAAGACGCATCCCGTGTATCTTGCCTGAGAATGCTCAAAACCGCCACCAAGAACAAGCAGGTGGAAAAGGGGCGGGATCTGGAGGATAAAGAGATTCAGGGCGTGATTTCCTCACTGGTCAGAAAGGGACAAGAAGCGGCCAAGGAATTTAGAGGGGGTAACCGCCCGGATCTGGCGGCCAAGGAAGAGGATGAAATCAAGATTTATTATGAATATCTGCCCGAACAGCTTACCCAGGCCGATATAGAGGGGATTCTAAAGGAAATTATTTCTGAATCATCAGCCACCGGATTGAAGGATTTGGGAACAGTCATGAAAGCGGCCATGTCTCGAATGGGGGGGAAGGCGCAGGGCAAAGAGGTGAATGAAATAGCCAGGAAACTTTTGAGCTAGCCTGCATGATTGAACATACATATCGGGTTCTTGAGTTTTATAAATTATTGAACATCTTATCCGATTATGCCACCTGTCCATTAGGAAAATCAGATTGCTTATCACTCGAACCTTCAGATGATCTAGAACTTATCGACAACGAACATAAGCTGGTCTCAGAGATGAAACTCCTTCTCCAATTGAAGGGGTTTTTTCCCTTGGAGGGACTCACTGACATTGGATCTGTTCTGAGAAATTGCCAGGCAGAGGGTTCTTGGCTTGAACCTGAAGCGCTCCTGTCCGTTTTCAGGATTGCAGAGGCGAGCGCACATTCGAAGAAACGCATCGTTTCTCATCAGTCGCTCTGCCCAAGGCTAAAAGATCTCACGAAACAAATGCCCGTCTTTGAGGGCTTGAGGGAGGGAATAAAGAGGGCTATATCCCCTAATGGCGCCATTAACGATTCAGCAAGCCCTGAGCTGAAAAGGCTAAGGCGCCAAAAGACCCGCTTGAGGAGGGAACTTCAAAAAGTACTGGAAAATATAAAAAGATCCAAAGGCTTGACATCGGATGGAGATGACCCCCTTGTCTCTATCCGCGATGGAAGGTACGTCATCCCCTTGAGAACAGACTTGAAAAGCCGGGTGGATGGAATCATCCATGATTACTCTCAGACGCAGGCCACCTGTTTTATCGAGCCCATGGAGGTCATTCAGGATAATAATCGACTGGCAGAATTGGCCCATCTTGAAAAGGAGGAGGAGCTAAGAATACTGAGATCACTCAGTGCCGTGGTCAGAGACTCAGCTGAAGATTTGGACGGGGCTCAGACTGTCTTAGGCAAATTGGATGGGCTTTGTGCAAGGGCGGAACTGAGCCGTGCCATGGAAGCCGTCAGACCTGTTTTGCGTCAGGGGGGTAATGTGGACCTGAGGCAGGCAAGGAATCCAATCCTCGTGGCCCTGGCCTCTGAAAAAGAATCGCCCGTTCCATCGGATATTGTTCTGGACAGGGACCAGAACGTGATGATCATTTCGGGTCCCAACAGGGGGGGAAAAACGGTCACCCTTAACACGCTGGGCCTTTTGAGCCTAATGGCTCAGGCCGGTCTTCATATCCCAGCCGCTGAGGGGTCCTCTTTGCCCGTTTTCAAGAACATCATGGCCGAGATCGGTGACGATCAGGATATCCAAGCTGGCCTGAGTACCTTTTCGGCCCACATAGACCATCTCAAACATATGATGGAGCATGCGGATGAAAAGAGTCTCGTCATCATTGACGAGCCGGGCATGGGAACCGATCCGGATGAGGGGGCCGCTCTCGCCATGGCCGTGCTGGATGAGCTTTCCCAGAAGGGCGCTTTTGTCGCCGTCTCTACCCATCTGAATCGTCTGAAGACGTATGGTCTATTACATGAGAAGGCGAAAAATGCGCGTATGGAATTCGACACATCCACCAATCGCCCAACCTTCTCCTTACAGTACGGGACCCCAGGGACCAGTTATGCCTTTGAAATTGCCAACGATGCTGGGGTCGGGCCAAACATCCTTGAGCAGGCCAAGGGATACCTGGATCGAGATGAGGTCCGCCTAAATCGACTGATCGATAAACTCAATCGGCTTAAACAGGAGACAACGCTGGAAAAGCTGGAGGCGGAACAGGTCAAGGATAAGTACCGTGCTGCCAGAGAAAAATTGTTTCAGGCCCTCAAGAAACTGGACGCCGACAGGAGAACTCTACTCGAAGAAAAGAGCTCTGAAGCCGATAAGCTCATTAGAGGCGCTAGGGAGGAGTTTAAACAACTCATAAATACATTTAAAAAGACAGGGGAGTCCTCTCAGGCCCAGATAAAACAGCACTTTGACGGCATCAGCAAAGACCTGGTGAATCGTCTCTCCATTGCATGTGAACAGGATAAATCCATTGAGCTGAGTGGGTATGAAATAGGGCAGCGGGTTCGTCTCAAAGAATTTGATCAAGTGGGCACGGTCCTTTCCTTTGACATGGCCAACGCCAAAGCCACCATACTGACAGGAAATGTGAGGCTCTCTGCCAGGTTACAGGATCTGGAACTGATTTCTGAGCCAGAAGAGTCCGTGGAAGATGAGTCCGCCAGGCATATCCCCTATCCTGTATCAGGGGCTCACCCAAGGGAGATCAATTTGATTGGATACAGAGTGGCGGATGCGCTCCCTTTAATTGATAAGATGATCGATAGGGCCATGGTTGAGGGCGAGCTCTCATTAAGGATTATTCACGGATATGGCACGGGGAAATTAAAGCAGGCCATCCGTGAGCACCTAAAGGGCTTTTCATGTGTGAAGAGAATCTCAGGTGCTGATTCTCAATCCGGAGGCGAGGCCATCACGGTTGTGGACCTCTCCTAGGGCATTGCCATTGATTTGAAGGCTTGAGGTATTAATTTAGTCTTATGGGAGATTACCAATCTGCCAAGGAAGAGGTTAGAAGAGCGGCGGATATTGTCGAGCTCATCGGCCAGTTTGTCCAGCTTAGGAAGGCTGGACAGAATTACGTGGGTCTTTGCCCCTTTCATTCGGAAAAGGATCCGTCATTTACAGTGAGCCCCTCAAGGCAAATGTTTCATTGCTTCGGATGCAAGAAGGGGGGCGATGTCTTCAGTTTCTGGATGGATTACCATAAGGTGGCTTTCCCCCAGGCCCTGAAAGACCTGGCCGATAGATATCAGGTCCACATTCCCGAAAAACCACTGACTCCATTTGAAAGAGGAAAAATGGAGTTGAAGGAATTGCTGTTCAAACTAAACGGGATTGCAGCTGAATATTTTCACGACATACTGACCAGATCTGAAAAAGGGAGGCCCGGCAGGACATATTTTGACAAGCGATCTATTCCAAAGGAGACCATTCTGGAATTCAGCCTGGGTTATGCGCCAGATGAGTGGGATGGTCTGGTGCGATTTTTCGAAAGAAAAAAAATGGATTTGGAAAAGGCTGCCCAAGCCGGCCTGCTCATTCCCAGAAAAAATGGCGGGTATTATGACCGCTTTCGTGGTCGGATTATCTTCCCCATCCTCAACTTGAGACAGCAGATCGTCGGCTTTGGGGGTAGGGTTCTGGATGATTCACTCCCTAAATATGTAAATACACCCGAGACGCCCATTTTTCATAAGGGGGAATTTCTTTACGGTCTACATGTTGCATACAAATCGATCAGAGATAGCGGTCGTGCCGTGGTGGTTGAAGGTTATACGGACGTGCTGGCATTGAGAAGGCATGGGTTTGATCAGGCCGTCGCCACGCTTGGAACGGCCCTGACCAGGGAGCATGTCAGGAGGCTCAAAGGGTATGCGAAAGAAGCGGTGGTTGTGTTCGACGCTGATTCGGCTGGCAAGGCTGCCGCTATTAAGAGTCTTTCCTCTTTTATGAATGAAGGGCTTTCTTCAAGAGTGATGGTCCTGCCGGAAGGGAATGATCCTGACAGCTATGTGAATAAAGATGGACTGAATAGCTTTTTAGCCCTCTTAGACGCCTCACTTCCCATGTTTGAGTACTATCTTGATCTGAAATTGTCCCACACAGGGGATGAAGTGGAAGGCCAGGTCAGTGCTCTGAAGGAGATCCTTCCTGTTTTAGGAGAGCTGAACAACGCCTCCCAACAATCCCTGTATGTGCGACGCCTCTCTGAGAAGCTGGGTGTTGCTGAATCTGCAGTGCTCGAAGAACTGGGAAACTGGCAGAAACATCGTTCCTGGAAGGGAGATGAGGGTGACCTGCGAGAGAGATTGTCTGCTTCCAAGGCAAAAAATATAGATGACTTTCATCTTCTCAATCTGTTTATTCATTATCCCCATACCATGGAAAGGTTAATGGATCTAGATTGTAAAGTCCTGCTTTCCGATCCTGTGGTCAGAGGAATATTTGATTCACTGTATGAAATTCATGGGAGAGAAGGGAAGATGGCACCCGCAGATATCCTGGAAAGACTTCCAGGAGACTCTGCCAGGGAACGATTCAGGGAGGCCATGCTATCCTCTCCCATCTATCCAAATGACATGGTGGAGCAGGCTTTAGATGAGTTCGAAGCCAGGATCCACAAGATTAAATTGGCAGAGTCGAATATTAAAGCCATACAAGAAGGGGACCTTGAGCGCTCCAATAGGATTTTGGAATTAAAAAGAAAAAGAGGTAACCCACTCTTATAATGGGAGACCTTTGCAACATATTCGATTTTGTCCAAGGTCAAGTCTTCAGCCCCGCTTCTCTCCGAGGCCGCTTCCAGCCCGTAGGGCTTACAGGCCGGAGGATAGGCTCTACCCTCTCTCCGAGCTGTAGGCTCTACGAGCCGGAAGCCGGGGCGTAGTCCCTACGGGACGGAGTCGAGCCGGAGGCCAGCCCGGAGGGTGGGGCTACACCCTCTCGGAGCTGTAAACTCTAAGAGTCGAAGGCGAGTGAATGAAAACTTTCAGGAGGTAATATATAAATGGCTAACAACTCTGATATGGTCAGTTTGAAAAGATTAATAGATACGGGGAAAAATAAGGGCTATATCACCTATGAGGAGCTGAACGACGACCTCCCCGAGGATGTGGTTTCTTCTGAGTATATAGATGACCTCATGATGATGTTTGAAGAACTGGACATCATGGTTATTGATGAGGCGTCCAAGGAAGAGATTGAAAAATCCAAGAAGCTCAAGAAAAAGCAGAAAAAAGCCCAGGAAAAAGAAAACTACCGAGCACAAATTTCTGATACCGGCACAAGGGTCTCTGACCCCGTAAAGATGTATTTGAAGGAGATGGGCTGCATCTCTCTGCTTACAAGAGAAGGAGAAGTGGAGATAGCCAAAAGGATTGAGGCAGGAGAAAAGGAGGCATTAGATGCCCTTTTGGAATGTCATGTGGGTATCGAACACATCATTGAATTGGGCAAGAGATTGCAGGCTGGTGAGGTTAAACTCAAGGAAGTCATCAATGACTTGGATGATGAAGACAGCCACGTACAGCTCAGTGAAAAAAGAAAGTCCATCGTGATTCTCATTGAAGGGATCGAAACGTTATACGAGCAATGCCGTGAGGCACAACGTGAAATCGCAAAGCCTCGGTGTTCCGCTGCCAAAAAAAAGAAACTGACCACCAAGGTAGAGAAAAATCGAGAGAAAATAGTGGGATTGGTCAACTCGTTCACCTTTGAGAAGAGACAGCTTGACTATATGGTGGAAAAGTTCAGGGGGGTGGTCTCCCAAGTGGAGGCAGTAGACCAGGATATGGCCGCGTGTATGCTGAAGGCTGGGGGAAAACCCCTCTCCCATCTGAAGAAATGTATCGGCCAAATACCGAAGTCTGCCAGAGATAATCAGGTGGTAACCTCGCTTAAGATGAAAAAGTGTGAACTCTTGGCGCTAAAGGCTACAATTGTTAGTGCCCAAAAATGCCTCAAAGACATAAAAGAACGCACCAGTATGTCCCAAAGGGAACTGAAGGAAGCTTTAGCGAGAGTTGAAGAGAGTCTGGAAAAATCCAAGCTTGCCAAGAGGGAATTGATAGAGGCAAATTTGAGGTTGGTGGTGAGTATTGCAAAGAAATATACGAACAGGGGCCTGCAGTTTCTGGACCTTATTCAGGAGGGCAATATTGGTCTAATGAAGGCTGTGGACAAATTTGAATATCAGCGCGGGTACAAATTCAGCACCTATGCCACCTGGTGGATAAGACAAGCCATAACAAGGGCTATTGCTGACCAGGCGCGAACCATTCGTATCCCTGTCCATATGATTGAAACCATCAACAAACTCATACGAACTTCCAGATACCTGGTCCAGGAGCACGGCCGTGAACCCACACCAGAGGAAATCGCAGAGAAGATGGAATTCCCATTGGAGAAAGTGAGGAAAGTACTGAAAATTGCTAAAGAACCCATTTCTTTGGAAACACCCATTGGAGAAGAAGAAGACAGCCATCTTGGTGACTTCATCGAAGACAAGAAGATCACGGCACCTTCAGAGGCAGTCGTGAATCATAATCTGGGCGAACAGACGAGGAAGGTACTCACCACGCTCACCCCAAGAGAGGAAAAAGTACTTCGGATGCGATTTGGCATTGGGGAAAAATCTGATCATACTTTGGAAGAGGTGGGTCGTGATTTTAGTGTGACAAGAGAAAGGATCAGACAGATCGAGGCAAAGGCCCTCAGGAAATTGAGGCACCCAAGTAGAAGCAAGAAGTTAAAGAGTTTCGTTGAAACCTAGACATCCT
>DAOVAK010000607.1 GCA_030671095.1 Deltaproteobacteria bacterium
GGAGCGACGCGTATGTGCCTCCCTCTGGCTGGGACCCTTTTGGGGGGGCTCCGGAGTTTGCACAGGCAACTGCGGCGCCCGGGCGCCCAGATGCCCCGCGCCTTGTCGGAACGAAGTGGACTTGCCTGCCTCAGGCAGGCTTGTCCGCCTCGGGCGGGGATCCCGTTTCAGCTGGGGCGCGGGGAGCTTCACTAATGAACAGGATTAATCCCTGTTGCCCAGGATATCCTGGGGATGAACGTATTGGCCCGGCAGCACTCTATCACGCACTGAGATACCGGCTTCATGGACTGTGTTAGGATCACCGGACACCAAGGGATGCCACCATTCCAGTTCCCTCCCTTCAGAAAGGCTTTTGTAGGCACATGTGTGGGGCAACCACTCAATATGCTTCAGTTTGTCTGCAGAAAGCTCCACGCAATCTGGATTGAGATGGAAACGATCCTCATAAACCAAGCAACGGCAATTCACGGTATCCAAGAATTCACATGAAACAGAGGTGAGTTTAATCACACCGGTCTCCTCATCCTCTACTTTCTCCAGGCAGCAAATGCCACAACTATCGCAGAGGGATTCCCATTCATCTCGAGTCATCTCATGGAGAGACTTCGTCTTCCAAAAGGGTCTTTTTTTCATATTGAAGCTCGGTTCAGGCCCCGCACTCTTTGCGGGAACGGGGAATGCGCCTTGTTGAATCCTCCCAAACAAATCAGCCCCCGTTAAACAGGCTGCCCGTTTAACGGGGCAAACATAGAGGAATTCAACAGGACGAGCTGTACATCTTGAAAAGGGGACTAAAGAGTTTGTACGGTCCAGTTCCTATCGGATAAGGGATTTGTAGATTTTGCGGAAATGATGACCATAGATCGCAAAGGTGATCACCAATGTGAATAACTCGGGACGGCGAAAAATTGTCCATGACAGGATCTTCCAATACTGGATTCGCTCTTTACCCAGAATGCCCAATCGGATGGTGGTACGAAACAGGGCCAAAATGCGCTGCAAGTCCAGCGGCGTTTTGAACTTTGGCGTCCTGTACGTCCGCAGAAAGATCTTGATGCGCTGATAGTAAAGCTTTGGTGAATAGATCTGACCCATCATGTTCCTGTATCCCCTAAATAAGATGTTTTGATCCATTTTGGGAATGATATTCGTTGTGCCATCTACGTTGTTACCTGAAAGGTGACCAGCCAAGCGGCCTTCTTGTTTAAGACGTTTGTAAAGCCTTGTACCCACAGGGGCCTGAAGCAAACCGACCATAGCCGTCACGATCCCGGTCCTTTGGATAAAATCAATTTGCCGCTGAAAGATGGATGGCCTGTCACTGTCAAAGCCGACAATGAAACCTCCCTGCACTTGTAACCCGGCTTTTTGGATGAGCCTTACACTTTCTGCCAGGTCTCGGTTTTTGTTCTGCGTCTTGTTGCATTCAGTCAGACCTTGCTCGTCAGGTGTTTCGATCCCTATAAAAACCGCATCAAAACCCGCCTCGATCATCATATCCATCAAGATTTTATCATCGGCCAGATTTATGGAAGCCTCCGTGTTAAAGGGTATCCCTCTCTTATCTTTTTGCCACTCGATCAATTTGGGCAAGAGTTGGGTTTTGAGATACTTCTTGTTCCCGATGAAGTTGTCATCCACGAAGAACACCTGCCCACGCCATCCCAACTCGTAAAGGCTATCCAACTCAGCAATAACCTGCTCGGCAGTCTTGATACGCGGACGATGCCCGAATAGGGCCGTTACGTTGCAGAAGTCACAGTTGAAGGGACAACCCCGGGAGAACTGCACACTCATGGCGGCATACCGTTTCAGATCGGCCAATTCCCACATGGGAGCCGGCGTCTTTCTGATGTCGCAAAACTCTGATGTGGCATATACGCGCTTGGGGCAACCCTTCTCAAGATCCGCAAGAAATGGCGGGAGGGTGAGTTCGGCCTCATTCAGCACGAAATGATCAACATCCTCGAACTCCTCGTACTCATTAGTGAAGAGCGGTCCACCGGCAATGACCTTGAGGCCTTGTCTCTTACACTGGGTAATGGCTTGACGTGCTGACTCCCTTTGTACAGCCATGGCACTTATAAAGACGCAATCGGCCCACGCCAGATCCATTTCAGAGAGCTTCCACATATTGAGATCAACCAGACGTTTGGTCCATTCTTTGGGGAGCATGGCTCCCACAGTCATCAGACCGAGCGCCGGGTAAGCGCTCTTCTTATGAATGAACTTAATTGCGTGCTTAAAACTCCAGAACGTGTCCGGAAATTCAGGGTATACGAGTAGAACTTTCAAGGCACATCCCCTCCATTAGATGTTTAGGAAATTGAACGATAAAAGGCTCTTGAAGTCAAGAAAATAGATTTTCAGAGCCGCCTCTGAATCAAGGATCTTGGTGATTGAAAAACAAATAATCCTCGCCCTTCACCAAATCTTGATTTTAGTCTTCTTCTGGGTTATCAAAGAATGATCCACAGAAACCATTTTCCCACATGAGAGGTATGAGAGCCATCAAGATGGCTAAAGATGTTTGGAGCCACCGCACGGATTCGAACCGTGGACATCCTCATTACGAGTGAGGTGCTCTGCCAACTGAGCTACGGCGGCTCAATAATGGTTTCAACTACTTAGCGATAGCTGAATTTGA
>DAOVAK010000617.1 GCA_030671095.1 Deltaproteobacteria bacterium
TAAATAACGCATCTACTGGCCCTCCTCCTCCATTTTTTTCAGGATAGCTTCCCTGATTGACTCCCTGGTATAGAGGGTATCCATCTCAGTGAGATCAGTCGGCTTAATATCTATCATCCACCCCTCATCATACGGACTCTCGTTCACAAGCCCAGGCGAATCCACCAACGCGGTGTTTACCGCAATAATCTCTCCGCCAACGGGCATATAGCAATCGACAACCGCTTTGACCGACTCTACCACCCCGAATGGCTCCCCCTTTTTAATACTATCCCCCACTTGAGGCAACTCCACATACACAATCGCCTGGAGCTGATCTTGGGCATAGTCATCAAGGCCAACCCTGACCTTATCCCCCTCAAGCTTGGCCCATTCATGGTCTTCAGCATAACGATAATTCTCAGGCAGATTTAACTCATCGATCGATTTCATAACCAATCCTCCTGATATAAAAACGTATTTACATCCTTCTACGACCCTAACATCAAATCCATAGGAGAACGAACAGTACGGTCAGGACGAATATCGCGCACGATTTCAGCCTTGATCTCTCGTCGAGCGTCTCTGAGCAGAACAACCTCCCCCGGACCCAACTTCGTCTTTACCTTGATAAAACCACAACTCAAGCCACGGGGAACAAATCTACCCGGCTTGTCAGGGCTACTAATACTGTAAATTCTATTCCCGTGCCGACCAATACCCATCTCAGAAACACAGCTCAAAACAATCCCAATCTGCTGATTACCACGATCCAATACTACAGGATTCCCTTCGTCAACCGCAACCTTGCGCACATCATAGCTCACAAATGCATAGGTGTATTCCGGGGAAGTAAGACTCTCCAATGCACCCCTCCCAATAAAATCCTCCGTAAAACCCGTCTGATCAGCATTATAGGGAAGGGTAAAAGGCCAAGGGTTATTGACAAATGGCCAGGAGCCGATGTCCTGATGAGAAAGAGGGAGCATAGCCCCAGTTCTCAGGGAATCCCGGGCAGCAAGTCCGCACGGTTGGGCACCAAACTCTTTACCAGCTTCCAAGATCATTTCCCACAGCCTGGTCGTACAATCAGAAGCCACGAAAATCTCAAATCCAAATTCGCCTGTGTATCCGGTGCGGGACAGGATGATCGGCGTACCATCAGTGAGACGAACGGTATCAGCATATGGAGACTTGGCATCAAAATGTCCTTTGAAGTTGAAGTACGGCATACCTTCAAAGACCTGCTCAGGTTTTACCAGGAGCTTTAGCATAATTCGAGCAGCCCGAGTCCCCTGAACATCAACCTTACCCAACTGATCCGTCAAATCCGTAATCTCAACAGCACCCTCATCTCGATGTTCTGTGAGGTGGGTGGAAATGGGACCCCCCATGCCAGCATTGACAACGGCCATGTAAAGATCTGGTCCAATTTGGCACACAATAGAATCGTCAATCACCTCTCCACGATCATTCAAAAAGGCTCCGTAGGAGCATTTACCCTGAGACATAGGAACATTACTCTTTCCAATACACCTTTTTAAATCTTTGGTAAAGCAAAGTTGAAGCAGATCGAACCCTCCGGAACCAGAAAGCAGGACAACCGCCATATGGCTTGTGTCAAAGATCCCAACTTTGGTGAGTACTGCCAAATGTTCTTCCCGTGGACCAGCCGGATACCATAAGGGCATCTCATACCCACCAAAGGCGGCCATCTTAGCTCCCTGGGCCACATGCCAATCATAGAGCTTGGTAGTTCTTAGTCCGCCACCCATTATTGCCTCCACATTCGACCACGAATACGTCCGTTTGATAAGCCTTCACAAAAAACTCGACTCCTGAAATGTGTATTTCACCCCGTTTGCCCGCTCCATGAGGAAGAAACCCAATTCCGGAACCATCATATGGCATCACAAGAAAGGACAGGGGAGCTCCGGAACAATTCCGAAGCTCCCCTGTCCTTTTACCTGAGAGATTACCCTCTGCCCGGACGCTTTGGGCTTTCCCCTTCGGTGGCCCTTTGACTGGCTCTCTCCAGAGGATACGATGGATTACGGTCCTTTTGCCTGAGAGTTTCCCCCGCCTTATCGGGGTTTCACCTTCGGCGTTCCACGCAGCGGTAATGTCCGCCCGCGGAATCTCTCCCATAACCCATTAATATTAATTAGCAGAAAAGTGGGAGTCAGTCAAGGAAAAAATGACGAAGTTTCGTGGGTTTTTGGAAAACACCGTTTTCCACGAGGATAATGCCCTGGACGAAGGTGAGTAGGCAGGGAATACTTACCTCTTACGCCTTCCCAGTTCCCTTTTCACCAGATATGCGGCCCCTAAAATTCCCGCATCGTCTCCACATCTCGCCCTCTCCACCTTCACCCTTTTTCCCATGGAGCCGAGAGCCCTCTCCTCGAGTTCCCTCCTGGCGGGATCAATAAAGAGATCGAAAGCCTCGGATACCCGACCACCGATGACCAGGAGCTCCACATTTAAGAGGTTAACGAGGTTGGCCAACCCCACCCCCAAATACATGCCCATTTTTTGGAAGATCCCTCGGGAGAGGCGATCACCACTCCTGGCCGATTCATAGACCGTCTTCGAGGTAATTGCCTCAATTTCACCCCCGCATCGT
>DAOVAK010000802.1 GCA_030671095.1 Deltaproteobacteria bacterium
TGCGATTAGTTAATGGGCGTAAAGCCTCAAAGATCAGACCACTGCGGAGTTTGGGTGGAATTTTTTCTGAGATATCACCTTTCGGAGACCGGCATTGCCTCCGACTAGATAACAGCAAATGCCAACACTTTTGAACGTTACCAAAGTCTTTATGGGGAAACGATGATAGTCATGGTCATGGACGGGCAGGGTGGCGGTATAGGAGCAGCGATTATCAAGGGCCTTCGGACTGCAATCACCAAACAAATGGAGATATTGGCCCTGGGTACGAACTCCATTGCCACCTCGCGCATGATGAAGGCAGGGGCCAATAGGGGCGCCACCGGGGAGAATGCCGTTGTACATACCAGCCCCAGGGTAGACGCCATTATTGGGCCACTAGCGATCCTCATGCCCAATGCCATGATGGGAGAAGTGACGCCCCCCATGGCCCGGGCCGTGAGTTCCAGTGAGGCCAGGAAGATACTCATTCCCTTAACACAGGAAAGGGTAAAACTTGTGGGTACCACAGGTGAGCCCTTACCCCACCTGGTGGATCAGGTGGTGCGAGAGATAAAGGAGATGTATGAACATGTGTGAAGCCGCAGCCTATTTGTTGAAAGACGGTGAGGAAGAACTGCTCTTGGAGAGTGTTGATCTTCTTGAATCGGATGGGACTCAGATAAAGATGATCAACATTTTCGGGGAGCAGAAGAAGGTGAAGGCCAAGATCAAGGCCCTTTCACTGGTGGATCATAAAATCGTCCTTGAACCTATGTAGCCCACTCCTAACCATTGGTGTTTTTATTGAAGGATACGTTTTGACAGTCTCTCAAACCATTTAGCTTCTAAACAAATTCGGAATTCGGCCCGCCCTGGCCTCCGGCTTGTAGCGCCTACGGCTCGGAGAGCGCGACGTCATCTGGTAGAAGCTGTTGTCACTGTAACCTCTTAGATGAGACAGCTTCAAGGATTGATCATTGTTAGTCAGGTCTGGGCCAGGGATTTCGGGCTTTGGATTTCCCTGAAAAGGAGGTGGCATCCATGATTCAGGAAATGGCAAAAAAGATCTTCTGGCTAGGACATGATGGTTTCAGGATTGAGGCCGCAGAGACCATCTACATCGATCCCTACCAGATTTCCCCTGGCCTCAAGGCGGATCTTATTCTGATTACTCACGAGCATTTTGACCACTGCTCGCCGGAGGATGTGTCCAAGATTCAGCAATCAGGAACGGTCATCGTCACAGAAAAAGACTCTGCAAAGAAGCTCTCAGGAGATGTGAGGGTCATTGCGCCTGGTGAATCTGTTGAGGTGGATGACGTGGTGGTGGAGGCGGTACCTTCGTACAACACGGACAAGGACTTCCACCCCAAGAAAAACGCGTGGCTCGGTTTTATTGTGGAAGTGGAAGGGGTCCGGATTTATCATGCGGGAGATGCAGACTTTATCCCTGAGATGAAGGACTTTAACGTGGATATAGCCCTTCTGCCTGTCTCCGGCACCTATGTGATGACGGCGGATCAGGCCGTTGAAGCCGCTTTGGCCATCCAACCAAAACTGGCCATACCCATGCACTATGGGGCAATCGTTGGTGATGAAGGGGATGCCCTCAACTTCAAGAAGGCGTTGGAAGGAAAGGTCGAGGTACTCATTCTACCCAAGTCCTGAGATGGAGGCA
>DAOVAK010000206.1 GCA_030671095.1 Deltaproteobacteria bacterium
AATAACGAATAAAGAGAGGTTCGCATGGGTGTTGCCACTTATATCAAAGATGAAAAGGATGCCATTGAGGAGGTCATTCTCCAATCAGGGATCAAGGTCAAGCCCGCTTACTCACCTGAGGACCTGGATAGAGTCGGCTTTGAGTACCATAAAGATCTTGGTGATCCTGGTGAATTTCCTTTCACCCGAAGCCTTCACCCTTTGGGTTACCGTAGCCGAAACTGGACAACACGACAGTACACAGGGTTTGGCACACCTGAAGAGACCAATGAGCGATTCAAATTGATGATCTCTCACGGCCAGACGGGTCTTAACGTGGCCTTTGATCTACCCACGCAGATGGGCTATGACTCAGATGATCCCATGGCTGAAGGGGAGGTGGGGCGCGTCGGCATGGCCGTCGACTCACTAAAGGATTTCGAGATTGCTTTTAAAGGCATCCAACTCAATAGGATCGGCACAGGCCTCACGATCAATGCTGTGGCCTCTGTCATGTTGGCCATGTATGAATCCGTGGCCGAGAAATACGGGTACAAAAAGACTGAGATATCCGCTACCCCACAGAACGATATCCTTAAAGAGATCGTGGGGAGGGGTGCTTGGATCTATCCCGTGGAACCGGCAGTGCGGCTCATCGGCGACACCATAGAGTATGCCATGAAGGAGCTGCCCAGGTGTAATCCGGTTTCTGTGGCCGGCTATCATATCAGAGAATCCGGGTGCACCCCGGCACAGGAGATATCCTATGCATTCATGATTGCCTTTGCCTACATCGACAACGTGGTGGCCAGAGGTTACAAGGCAGAAGATTTTGTGGGGAGATTCTCCTTCAACCTGAATGTTTACGGTAACCTATGGGAAACAGTGGCCAAATTTCGTGCTGCCAGGAAATTATGGGCCCAACTGCTCAGGGAAAGATACGGTGTTCAAAACAAGAAGGCGCTCTTCCTGCGTGGTATATTCGGAGGGGGAGGCTCGGGCCTGACCAAACAACAGCCGGAGAATAACATTGTGCGGGGTGCCTATTATGCCCTTGCAGCCGCCCTTTCCGGCGCACAGACCACAGCCCTTTGCTCTTTTGACGAAGCCTACACCATTCCCACAGAAAGGGCAGCGCTCCTATCTCTGAGAACGTTTCAGATATTGATGGATGAGATGGGACTCAGAGATACAATTGATCCCCTGGGGGGTTCTTACTTCATAGAGACTCTAACAAAAGAGATGGAGGAGAAGATCCTGGAGGAGATGGAAAAGATAGAGAAGATGGGCGGGATGGTGGAGGCGGTTGCATCCGGTTATGTGCAGCGGGAAGTGGCCAGACAGGCCTACGAGTTTGAGAAAAAGCTCCAGGAAGGAAAAGTGACAAAGGTTGGAGTAAATAAGTATACAGAAGGGGCTGACATGGAGGTGGAACTGCATGAGTACAACGAAGAATGGGCCCGACTGCAAATTGAGAGACTCCAGGACTTGAAAAAGGCCAGAGATAACAAGACCGTTAAAGAATCACTCAAGGCCCTGGAGAAGGCAGCGAAGGCAGAGGAAAACGTGATGCCATATCTGCTGGACTGCTGTAAATCCTATGCCACGGTTGGTGAGATGGCCAATGTCTTTCGAGACGTCTTTGGAGAATTCAGGGAACCGAGTATTTTCTAATCACCCTCTCCCTGCCCTCCCCCTCGAGGGGGAGGGTTGGGGTGGGGGTGAAGGCGGAATTGGGATTTTGGATCGAAAAAAGATGACTTCTATTAGGCTTTGGGGGGAAGCAAGTTGGAAGATAAAGATACGCTAAAAGGGAAAAGGATGCTTATAGTCGATGATGAGCCTGATATTCTCGAAAGCCTCGAAGAAATACTGGACATGTGTGTCATAGATAAAGCCGCGGATTTCGAAATGGCCAAGGAACTTCTAGAAAAGAATACCTATGACGCGGCCATTCTCGACATCATGGGTGTCCACGGCTACGATTTGTTGGAGATCACCACTAAAAAGGATATCCCCACCCTGATGCTCACTGCTCATGCTCTCGATCCGGAGAACTTCGCCAAATCCATCAAGAAGGGGGCCCTTGCCTACATTCCAAAAGATAAGATATCGGAGATAGACGCCTTTCTCAAAGACATATTAGAGGCGCATGAGAGAGGGATTAAAAAGCTTGGGAAATGGTTTGCCAGGCTCGAACCATTTTTTGAGGAGAAGTTCGGTGCATACTGGAAGGAGAGAATCAAAGAGGACCCGGAATTCTGGAAGAAATATGTTTAGCTCTGCTTCGCTCCGCGATTGGCCTCCGGCCCGGAGGGCCTACGCCCCGGAGGGAGTATTGGAAACTGGGGACCCGCTTGCGGGGACTGAGCGGAACGAAGTGAGCGCGAAGAATAATGGAGTAATGGATTAATGGGTTTGGATGAAGAGGAATTTCAATAATTAAAACTACGTTCAATGGAGAAAGGAGGTGAAGCAATAGGGCTATCGTAAAGGAAGGATTAGCAAGTTATCTATCAATAAGGAGGTACATGACATGAGACGAGTAATAGGATTTGTGGTGGCCGGAATCTTTTTGGCGTCATTGTGCACAATCATCTTGATGCCAGACCCTGTCAAGGCAGGGCCCATCAAATTGACCTATGCTGGCTTCGCGCCTGCTAAGACTTTTCCAGGCGTTCAAGCGGAAAAGTGGGCTAAAGAGGTGGAAAAGCGGACCGGCGGAAAGGTTATTGTACAAACGTTTCCCGGCGGAACCTTGCTTGGCGCCAAGAATATGATGGATGGTGTCATTGCTGGAACAGCGAATATTGGCTGCTTATGCATGGCTTACCAACCGGGGCGTTTTGTCGTCACCAACGCGACCAGTCTCCCTCTTGGGTTTCCCAATACGCGGGTGGCCAGCCTCACCCTTTGGGATCTTTACAAGAAATACAAACCGAAAGAATTTGAACAGGTTAAGGTCCTTTCCATGTTCACCTGTCCGCCCTCAAATATCATGTCTAAAAAGCCCATAAGATCCTTGGAAGACCTCAAAGGTTTTGATCTTCGCGCCTCAGGAGGTGCTGCCCAGATTTTAAAGACATGGGGAGCAAACCCTGTAGGAATGCCCATGCCTGCGACTGTGGAAGCCTTGCAAAAGGGTGTGGTCCAGGGGCTTTTTTCATCCCTTGAGGTCATGAAGGACTTCAAGTTCGCGGAATATTGTCGTTACGTGACCAAAACCGATACCGTCATCTATCCCTTCGCCGCGGTGATGAACATGAAAACGTGGAACTCACTCCCCAAAGATGTCCAAAAGGTCATGGAAGAAATGGGCCCAGAATATGCGGAATGGGTAGGGGTTTACAATGACAATCACTGGAAAGAGGCCATGGCGTGGTCAAAAAAGACTTACAATGTTGAAGTTATAGAACTTTCAGCAGCAGAAAAGGCGCGATGGGATAAATTGCTTGAGCCCATTGTGGACAAGTGGATCGCAGATGCAAATGCAAAAGGCCTGCCAGCGAAACAGATTGTGGAGGATATAAAGGCTTTCAAAAGGCAGCATTCTAAGTAGTCGTTTGGTTTCCCCACCCTGCCCCGCCTTTTGCCCTTTGTCGTAGATCGTCATCCCACATGGGCCGGGAGGATGAGGGCTTGGGTGGGGGGGTAAAAATTGAAAAAAAGACGACCTAGCGGGTATGCCATATGGACGTTCTGGATAAGCTCAGCCAGCGGTTAAACCAAATTTTTCTTTGGCTCGCCGGCTGTATACTAGGAATAATGATATTTTTGACCTGTGCGAATATCTTCCTTCGTCTTGTTTGGAAGCCAATCATGGGTACTTTTGAACTGATGGGATATTTTGGAGCCGTTATCACGGCCTTTGCCTTGGGGTATACCCAAATCAGTCGGGGTCATATTGCGGTGGATGTCATGGTGCTGAGGTTCTCAGAAAGGACCCGGAGAATCCTAAATGTTATCAACAGCCTTATCTGCACGGTTTTCTTTGCCCTTGTAACATGGCAGATCGCCAAGTATGGCACGACTCTGTGGAAGACAGGGGAAGTCACAGAAACCTTGAGGATCATCTACTATCCTTTCACCTATGGCGTGGCGCTGGGATGTGCCTTGCTCTCCCTGGTCTTTTTGACCGATTTTTTGAAATTATTTCTTCAAAAGAGGGATGAAAAGTGAGCTTAACCCTGGTCGGGATTATCGGAATCCTCATCCTCCTCTTGGTCATGTTCTTTCTGGGTATGCCCGTAGGTTTTGCCATGGGCATTGTGGGCTTTTGCGGATTCTGGTACGTGGTTACCTTCAAAGCAGCGGTTACCATGGTGGGGGCTGATATTTGGGGCACCTTCTCCAAATATGGTTTAACCGTGGTACCCCTTTTCATTTTCCTGGGCTACATTGCATTCAACTCTGGTATTGCAGCAAGGCTATACAAAACGGCCTATAAATGGTTCGGCCACTGGCGGGGAGGGCTGGCTATTGCCACAATAGGCGCAGACGAGCTTTTTGCGGCTATCTGCGGTTCTAATACAGCGACGGCCGCTACTATGGGAACCGTGGCTTTACCACAAATGAAAAAGTATGGCTATGATACGAGGTTGAGTAGCGGTACCGTGGTCACCGGCGGCACGCTAGGCACGGTTATGCCCCCCAGCGTGGTTCTGATTATTATTGGTCTGCAAGCGGAACAATCCATTATCAAACTCTTCCTTGGCGGTATTCTGCCTGCCGTCCTATTAGGGATTCTATTCGTGCTAACCATTTTTGTCCTTTGCCGAATCAATCCCAATTTCGGTCCAGCCGGTCCAAAGACAAGCCTGAAGGAGAAAGTAAAATCCCTTACAGGAGTCATTGAGGCCATTGTTATTTTTGTCCTGATCATTGGAGGCTTGTACGCCGGTATATTCACGCCTACCGAAGCCGGAGCGGTTGGCGTCTTCTTCGCCCTTGTGGTTACCATCTCCACTCGCAGGATCACATGGAAGGGGCTTATGGATTCTGTAGTGGACACGCTGAAGATTTCCAGTATGGTTTTTTTTCTTGTCACCGGGGCTATCATTTTTGGTCGGTTCCTAGCGGTAACCAGGCTTCCCTTTATTGTGGCGGATTTCGCTGCTTCGCTTCCGGTTTCGCGTTACATCATTTTGGCCTTCGTGTTGGTGATTTATTTGATCGGAGGCTGTTTTGTGGACGCGTTGGGCTTTCTTGTGCTAACCATCCCGATTTTCTTTCCGCTGGGAATAGCTCTTGGGTTCGATCCCATATGGTACGGTATCATTTTAACGATGGTGACAACAATGGGAGCGATTACACCGCCGGTAGGCGTCAATATTTATGTGGTTAAAGCGCTGGCCCCAGAAATTGAGCTCGGTACTATCTTCAAGAGTGTCAGTTTTTTTCTGCTGGCCTGCATTGTCTGTATAGTCATTCTGATTATTTTCCCTGAGATCGTTTTGTTTATCCCAAACATGGCACGGTAAGAATAACACTGGGGTGATGGAGTAATGGAGTTTTGGAGTGATGGATTTAGAACAGGAAAGAATCTTTGTAACATTTTAGCCCTTTGAAATGGCCGTGCAAAAACTCTTGGCGGGCTGAGCGGGGTTCTCTGGAGGAGCCAAAAACCCTGCCTTCTGCGCAGGTTTTCTTCGACGCCCTCCCTTGCCATGACGCCGGCGCACACAGGCCGCCCAAATAAAGACCGGCCCAAGTTCAATGGTGACAGAACACGGCTATCAGAGCTACTTCGTTTTGTGCGCCAT
>DAOVAK010000615.1 GCA_030671095.1 Deltaproteobacteria bacterium
ATTTTAACATCGTTAAAGGGAGGATTCTTGGTATTGATGGCCAGAAAAATGGCCGAGGTGGACGGGCTGACAATCAGGTTGGTCTTCTTGGCTTTCTTGACCCGCTTGACGTCGCGTTCAGTGACGTAGTCGGACAGGTCGACATCACCGGCGGTCAGTTCGGCAATAAGAGTGGTCGGCTCGGGCAGGAAGCGTATGATCCACTGGTCCACATAGGCCGGGCCCTTGTTTACAGCCCAGGCAGGGGCATGCTTGTAGTCAGGGTTTCTGACCATGATCACCCGGTCGCCGGAACGCCACTCCTTGAACATCATCGGACCGGTTCCAACGATGACCTTGCTGCCCCATTGCTTGGGCGCTTTGTTGTAGGCCGTCGGTGAAACCATGCCAATGTTGGGGCTTGAAAGAGCGTTCAGCAGGAGCGGGTTGGGTTTTTTCAGGGTCATCACCACTGTGTAGGGATCTTTGACGGTAATTTCCTTAATTATCTTGAGGAAGCGGCCCTGGGAACCCTTGATGTGTTTCTCTAAGGAGAACTTGACTGCTTCGGCGTTTAGTGGCGTGCCATCGTGGAATTTGATCCCCTTTTTGATGACAAAAGTCCAGGTGACCGCGTCCGGCGAGGACTTGTAGGACTCGACCAGCATTGGAACAATTTTTAGATCCGGATTGACTACAAAGAGTGGTTCGAACATTAGATGAAGAACGGTATACTCCGGCCGCCTGGCCGCCTTGAAGCAGTCCAAGTTGGTCGGTTCGGTGCCCATGGCTTCAATGATTGTGCCGCCCTTTTGGGGAGCCGCCTGGACAGAATCTGTAACGCCCAGGCACAATCCAACCAGAGCTACAAATAGAACGATTATTCCAAAACTACTGCGTTTCGACATAATGATCCTCCTTTTTTTTTATGCAAACCACTTCGCCCCGTTTCTGAAATAATGACTCAACTCACCAATTCATTACACTACAGGGAGTGGCCTGATTAAGGTTAACAATGAGATTCAATGGGTCATCTGTCAAGAGTTTTTGTTTTAAACGGTTCACCTCCTTTCTGAGTCTGCGTTGTTTTTCGAGGTTTTGGTTCCGGCGAGCGACAATGCTCTCTCGGAGTCCCTGGTGACATTGTTGTGGTGTGACATACTCGATACCGGAATGATAGTGCTCTGTATTGTACAAGGGAAAGTAGCGGTCAAAATATTGAATTCCATGATCACGGTCCAAAAAACGTCCTGGGTATTGTGGAGCTGTTTTGATACTTCCAAATAACGACTCCACAAAAGGATTATCATTGGGGGTCCGTGGTCGGGCGAACAACTGAGGCATGTGGTGATCCTCAAACATCCTTTTGATGGGTTTGGCTTTCATTTGACAGCCTCTATCATTGATCACCTCAGGACGCTGATCCTCAGGTAAATCAAGGATGTTCTCATTGATTAGCCCCCATTCGAGGAGACGTTGGGCTTCTTGAGCAGTTTGATGCCAACTGATCAACCAGGAAAGGGCTTTGCGAGAGTATTCATCCAGGAGCAGATATAGGTACAGAAAGATCCCTTTCTCATAAGTGGGCAGGTAACTGATGTCCCAACACCACCGCTGATTCGGCCCAGTGAGCTCCTTACGAACCGGAGGAACTGAGCGCCCATTATGGGGTCGTTGAACGCCTCGCACCGACATAAGATTAGCAGAGCGCATGATGCGATATACAGAAGAGAAAGAGACGAAGAACAGCCCGAGATCCCAGGCTGTAACGGCCAAAATCCGATGGCCTAAATCGGCATATTCTTCCTTCGTGGCCATCTGCAAGACTGACTCCCTTTCTACAGGCAGAAGCTTATGCAGGGGTTCTGTAGGCCCTGGCTTGAGATTTTCCAAGCTCTTCACTCTATTCCATTTCCTGCGCCATCTAACAACACGACGTCGGCTAATTATCAACAGGGCACAGGCCCTGGTCATGGAAACACCTTTATTTTTTGCACGTTCAATCATTGCCAGGATCTCTACCTTCTGCTCTTCCTCCAACCACTGCCCTTTTATCTCTCCCACGAGCCCCCATTCGTTTTTTTTCTCAGGATTGCCAACTCCACAGCCTGCTCAGCTAAGGCTCGTTCCTTGTCCTCCAGGTCACTCTTCAGGGCCTCATAATCTTCAAAGGCCACGGTCCTACGCTTCAGGCCAGGACGGGCACTCAAACGCTCAAGGGCACCTTCCTTTACCTGCTTCCGGATGCGGGCCAGATCAGTGGAATACAACCCCTCCCGTCTTAAGATCTCTCCAACTGGACTCTTTCCGACTTGGGACTCCAGAAATATCTGGAACTTTTTCTCGGGGGATAGATAACGCCTTTTCTTTTTCGCTTCAGGAACAGGAAAGGATGGCTTTCGAACCTTTTCGTCTTTGGTCACACTCATGGTATTCTCCTTTCGTTTCGGCATGGGAGGGGCTAACTCCGGTCACCCCTCCCTCATTCACCATACCATGTAGTGTAATTAGTTCCAACTTTTGAGACATGAATTCAGAAACGGCGGGAAAGTCTCTACAGAAGAGTGTCGGGATTCCTGAAATTGGACATGACCTATTTATTGAAACCAACAGATGTAAATGAGCATGTAAGATCCCATTC
>DAOVAK010000247.1 GCA_030671095.1 Deltaproteobacteria bacterium
ATGGACAGAAATGTTGTCCGGATTTTGGCGAGCATAAAGATGCTGGAAATCAACATCTCTGATGTCCTCGATCCGGAGGTGTAGAATTAAGGCGTGAGGCGGGGTCTGCCCGAATGGTTTTATGCTCAGGAGGGCAATATATGAGCCAGCAGCCAGAAGCAATATTGATTAATCGTAAAAAGTCAAAAATGGGACGGCAAAGTAAAAAGCTCCAAATGCAAGGCTTGCGAATCTTGAGGAATGAGGCGTACTTACAGTACGCCGCAAGGACGAAAGATGAAGCGTAACGCAGCAGTTGGACTTTTTACGAAGCCGTCAATATTAAAGGCGTCCTGTCGATATAAGGAAGGGTTGCTAGGAGATATCATCCTAAGGAATGCATCATTTTTTCCGGATCGGGTGGCATTCATCTATGGCGACGAGAGGATAACGTTTGGGCAATACAACACGAGGGTAAACAGCCTGATACACGCCCTTCATGATTTGGGGGTAAAAAAAGGAGAGGTGCTTGGTATCCTCTCCTGGAATTGTATCGAGTACACTTATCTATTTGGTGCAGCCGAAAAGGGCGGATTCATAGTCGCCCCGTTTAACGTCAGATTATCGGAAAATGAAATAGATTATCTGATAAACGACTCGGAAGCCACTGCCCTCTTTGTCGGCGCAGAATTCGGTGAGCTGGTGGAGACCCTGAGACCTAGGATCCCGCGGGTAAAGCACTTCATCAGTTTGGAGGGTGCCTTGCCCGGCATGGACGCCTTTGCCAATCTGCTGGAACGCTGTCCCATCCATGAGCCGGACGTGCAAGTGGACGATGAGGATCCGCTCTTCATATGCTACACAAGCGGAACCACCGGTCAACCGCGCGGTGCCCTATATACCCATCGAGGTCATCGAGAGGACGTCATATGCCATGCCTTGGAAGTGCCCATTGGATATGAGGACAGGGGTATATCATTAATGCCTCTCTTTCATATCGGTGGGATAGCCATTCTGTCCTACCTTTTTTATCAAGCCGTCACGGCCGTGATTACAAAATTCTTTGATCCAAAGGCAACGATGGAGGTCATTGAGAAAGAAAAGATAACAAATATTATCGTTGTTCCCACCCATTTGACCGCCATGTTGGACCACCCAGATTTCAACAGGTATGATCTCAGCAGTCTAAAACGGATATATTATGCGGGCTCTCCCATGCCAACAGAATTATTGAGAAGGGGTATGAAGGCGTTTGGATCTGTTTTTTTCCAGGGTTACGGCCAAACGGAATCCGGACCTGAAATCGCCTATCTCAAAGAAAAGGATCATGAGGTCCTGGGCGACCCCGAGAAGGAGAAGAAGCTCCTTTCCTGTGGATATCCGGCACTTGGGGTGCATGTGAGGATGGTTGATGAGGAGAGAAACGACCTGCCTCCTGGTGAGGTTGGTGAGATCATCGTAAAGAGTCGACACATCATGCATGAATACTGGAAAAAGCCTGAGGAGACCAAAAAGACGATCGTAAACGGATGGCTACACACGGGCGATTTGGGGCATTACGATGAGGATGGCTATATCTACATCGTGGATCGAAAGAAGGATATGATCATTTCCGGGGGTGAGAATATCTACCCCAGGGAGGTTGAAGAGGTCATCTACGGGCATCCCGCCGTATCTGAGTGCGCCGTATTTGGTATCCCGGATCCCAAATGGGTAGAGGCTGTTCATGCGGTCATTTCTCCCAAAGAAGGCGCAACGGTCACGTCCGAAGAGCTCATAGAATTCTGCAAGAAAAAGATGGCCCGGTACAAGGCGCCTAAATCCGTCGAGATTGTAGAGGAAATACCCAAGAGTGGTACGGGCAAGATACTCAAAAAGGAGATGAGAAAAAAATACTGGCGTTGATTTTACGGGGGTATGGGACAGGAGATTTGAATGATTGAGGTCAGATTCCATGGCAGAGGAGGGCAGGGCGTGGTTACTGCAGCAAAAATCCTGGTAAATGCCTTTGTGCGGCAGGGCAAATTTGGCAGCAGCTTTCCCATGTTCGGGTTCGAAAGACGGGGAGCCCCGGTCACTGCGTTTATGAGATTCGCCGAAGATCCCATCAGGGAGAAGACGCAGATATACAACCCTGATTGTCTCGTGGTTTTGGATGCATCACAGAAGGATTCCCCCACGGTTTATACCGGGCTAAAACCAGAAGGGGTCTTGATTTTGAATACCAGAGAGCCGATCCATGAAAAGCCTTGCAAGGATCTTGGTCGTGCGGGCCTTGTAGATGCGGAGACAATCGCCTTGGAGGAGATCGGGATTTCGTCTCCAAACACCCCCATGGTGGGGGCCTTTGCTGCCACCACTGGGTGGATACCGATCGAGTACATCTTGTCCGGCTTGGAGCAATATTTTAGCGGAGATATCCTTAAACGGAACATCCGTTGCGCTGAGCGCGGATTCCATGAGGTGGAGGTTATCCAATGGTAGAGTTCAAAATCTTCACAAAGTATGAGGGCGCCTGGTCGGATGCGGATGAGTTGCTTCTCTGCCTGAATACGGGGAGCTGGCGAAGCGAAAGACCGGTCGTGGATGAGAATAAATGCAATTATTGCGGACTTTGCGCCCTTTTCTGTCCTACCCAGTGTATGGTGAACATGAACGATCACTTTCTGCCCAATCTGGATTACTGCAAAGGTTGCGGAACATGCGCTAGGGAATGTCCAAAGAAGGTGATCCGCATGGTATCCGAAGGAGAGTTTCAAGATGAAGGCAAGGCATAAGGGAGAAATAAGGACGATAACCGGAAATGCAGCTGCTGCGTATGGAGCCATGCTTTGCCGCCCGGAGGTGGTGGCTTTATACCCCATAACGCCCCAAACCGAGGTGGTGGAGCAGTTGTCTCAATTTTCCGCAAGCGGCCTGTTGGATGCGGAGATGGTGGAAGTTGAAGGAGAGAACTCAGCCATGAACATCGTCTCTGCTGCCACGATGGCTGGAGGCCGTGTATTTACGGCCACCTCCTCTTGGGGATTGGCCTTCATGTATGATGCGGTTCTTCAGGCTTCCGGACTGAGGGCTCCGGTTGTGATGGTTAATGTGAACCGTGAGATGCCTGGCATATTGGCCGTCTCCTCTGGCCAGCAGGACATGATCGCCACCAGAGATTCCGGTTGGATCCAGATCGTTGCTGAAGACTGCCAGGAGATCCTCGATCTGTTGATCATGGCCTATCGGCTGGCAGAGGACTTTGAAATACAACTTCCGGTGATGGTCAATTACGACGGGTTTTACCTCTCATACCTGTCCGAGGGTGTGAACATTCCTGACAGGGAAGACGTGGATGCGTTCCTGGCTCCGCTGAAAGATCAGCCTGAACGCCCCAAGCTGGTACCGGGAGGACCTTTGGCATGCGCCACCCATGGTATTGGGGAAGGCTTTGTGGAACTCCGGTACAAGCACTGTGCTGCCATGGAAAGGGCTAAGCACAAATTCGATGAGATCGACGGACTTTTCGGAGATTTCTTTGGGCGAAGTTATGGCGGGCAGATTGAAGCGTATCGGATGGAGGACGCCGAGATCGCCTTGCTAACCTCGGGAAGTGCATCAGGAACGGCGAAAACGGTCATCGATTCCAAAAGAGATGAGGGGATAAAGGTAGGACTGGTGAAGCTGAGGATGTTTCGACCATTTCCCGGGGAGACATTAACTGAGATCCTCGGGGGCAGAAGAGCCATAGGGGTGATAGACCGAAGTGTCTGCTTTGGCTGGAACTGCGGCCCAATATATATGGAACTCAGGTCACTCTCACCCGAAATAGGATTTGTTCCCATGTTGGGTTTCATTGATGGGCTGGCTGGCTCGGATATTACTCGTGCCCATGTGGAAAGCATGATCGAAAAGGTCCAAGCCGCTTCGCAGGGGAGGCCTTACCAGAGGGTGACATGGGTGAACTTAGAGGGGTGAGGAGACATAATGGCCAAGAAGAAGAAGTTGTCCAAGGTATTCGACTATTTTCAGGGTGAAGACCCGTTCGTCGGAGGTCTTAGCTTCTGTGCAGGCTGCCCTCTGGAACTTCTTGTGAGATTCGTCCCCAGGGTCCTGGGGAGGGATATTGTCATCGTAGGCACACCTTCCTGTTCCGCCACGGTCATGTACGGCCAAAACATCGGAGCATGGCACAAACTGGCCTCTCTTGGATGCCTTATGACAGGGGTTGCTTCAAGCGCGACCGGGATTAGCCGGTATTACCGCAAGACAGGAAAAGATATTACTGTCGTGGGCTTCACGGGTGACGGGTGTGCCGCGGATGTGGGCTTCCAGACACTCTCTGGCGCCGCTGAAAGAAACGAGAACTTTATCTACATATGTTACGACAACGCAGGGTATATGAACACCGTGAGTCAGCGAAGCAGTACGACCCCCCTTGGCGCCAAGACGACCACAACCCCGGTGGCGGAAGCCAGAAGGGGAAAGGAGACCACAGGGAAAAACCTGCCTTTTATCATGGCCATGCACAAGATTCCCTATGCTGCCACAGCCACATTGAGTCATCTGGAGGATCTTGCCAAAAAACTTCTCAAGGCCAAGGAAAAGAAGAAGGAAGGTTTTGCCTTTCTACACATATTCAGCCCCTGCCCCACAGGATGGGGGTTTGGGACGGACCTGTCCATAGAGATTTGCCGGAGAGCTGTGAAAACCAATTACTACCCCTTGTGGGAGGCTGAACGGGGCAGATTCAGACTAACCCACAAAATCAAGAAGCCCAGGCCTTTGAGCGAGTTGGTGGGCATAATAGGAAAGTTTTCCCACCTCACGGATGAGGAAATGGGCGCCCTGGAAAAGGAAGTCGCTGAACGGTATGAGCTCATAGAGGGAATGACCCGAATAATGTCCCTTGATGATACTGCAAAGTGAAGCTCCCCGCGCCAAGGCGCGGGGCATCTGTGGCGAAGCCAAGCGGAACTGCGCCGAAGCGGAGCACCCGCCTTCGCCAAGGTTTCGGTGCAGTCGCCTTTCGCTTTCTGCCAGCGGCCCCGCAAGCGGGATCTCCGCCTTGCTCCGACAAGCCGCGGGGCACCCGCGCGAAGGCGAGTGATCAGGTGCATTCCGAAGGAAGGGAATTAATGTGGCAGGCTTGATCCTCCCCTATCGGAGCTTGGTCCACAATTCGTCATCGCGGCCAAGTCCCGCAAGCTTGCGCCCGCCAAGCTTGCACCCGCGAAG
>DAOVAK010000063.1 GCA_030671095.1 Deltaproteobacteria bacterium
AAATTAGGGGCACGCAACGAGTAACCGACCCTAACCCGGAAGAAAAGTACCAAGCTTTAGAGCGATATAGCCGCAACCTCACCGATCTTGCCCGGCAGGGAAAGCTGGACCCGGTGATAGGGCGAGATGATGAAATCCGAAGAATCATCCAGGTGCTCTCCCGCCGAAAAAAAAATAATCCGGTAATCATCGGAGAACCGGGAGTTGGCAAGACCGCCATTGTGGAGGGTTTAGCCCAGAGAATTGTCAAAGGAGATATACCTGAAAGTCTGAAGAACAAAAGGGTGGTAGCTCTTGATATGGGATCCCTAATCGCGGGCACAAAGTACCGGGGAGAATTTGAGGATCGGCTCAAAGCGCTCCTAAAAGAGATCACTGATGCCCAAGGGGAAATCGTTCTCTTCATCGATGAAATGCATACGCTCGTGGGAGCAGGTGCTGCCGAGGGGGCGGTAGATGCCTCCAATATGCTGAAGCCTGCCTTGGCCCGCGGTGAACTGAGATGCGTGGGGGCTACCACCATCAAAGAGTATAGAAAACACATTGAGAAGGACGCGGCCTTAGAGAGACGATTTCAACCAGTCATGGTGGAGGAGCCCACTGTGGAGGATACGATTTCTATCTTAAGAGGCCTGAAAGAGAAGTATGAAGTTCATCATGGTGTGCGCATCAAGGATTCAGCCCTCGTGGCCGCGGCCACGCTTTCTCACCGATATATCACAGACCGGTTTCTGCCTGATAAGGCCATTGACCTTATCGATGAGGCCACATCCAGACTGAGGATAGAGATTGATAGCATGCCCGCTGAGATCGACGACATCCAGAGAAAGATGACGCAGCTCGAGATCGAGAAGGAGGCCTTGAAAAAAGAGAAAGATCAAGCCTCCAGAGACAGACTCGAAAAGATCGAAAAAGAATTGTCAGAGCTCAAGGCCGTCATGGAGGAGATGAGCACTCACTGGAAAAAGGAAAAGGAGACCATCTCCAAGATCCGGGAGATCAAGGAGAAGCTGGAATCCACCAAGTCAGAGGCCCAGATGGCGGAGCGCCAGGGAGATCTGTCAAGGGCAGCTGAATTGAAATATGGCACACTCACTGAACTGGAAAAGAATCTGGAAGAAGAGAATAAGCAATTAGCAGATCTCCAATCGGACCAAAAAATGCTCAAGGAAGAAGTGGATAGTGAGGATATCGCTGAAGTGGTTGCCAAGTGGACTGGCATACCCGTATCAAAGTTGATGGAGGGTGAAAAGGAGAAGCTCTTGCACATGGAGGAAAAATTGGAGGAGCGTGTTGTGGGCCAGCAAAAGGCGATCGTAGCCGTGGCCAACGCCGTACGGCGCGCCCGTTCGGGTCTTCAGGACCTAAATCGACCCATCGGTTCGTTCATATTCATGGGGCCGACAGGTGTGGGGAAAACTGAACTTGCGCGGGCGCTGGCTGAGTTCCTCTTTGATGATGAACAATATATGGTTCGTATTGATATGTCCGAGTATATGGAAAGGCACTCGGTGGCAAGACTAATCGGGGCTCCTCCTGGATATGTGGGATATGATGAGGGAGGCTATCTGACCGAGGCGGTAAGAAGACATCCTTACTCCGTGGTTCTTTTTGATGAGATTGAAAAGGCGCATCCTGATGTCTTTAATGCACTCCTGCAAATACTGGATGACGGCCGAATGACTGACGGGAAGGGTCGCACGGTCGATTTTAAGAACACCGTGTTGATCATGACGTCCAATGTGGGATCTCAGTGGATACAAGAATTGGCTGGAAAAGATGAGGCTGAAATCGAAGGAAGAGTCATGGACGCCTTGAGGAGCACCTTTAGGCCTGAATTCTTGAACCGCATTGATGAAATCATCACCTTCAACTCCCTTGGCCCTGAAGAGATTAAGAAGATTGTGAGCATCCAGATGGGGCTATTAAGCAAGCGCCTTGAAGACAGCAAGATCGCCCTGGAGCTATCAGATAACGCCAAAGCGTTTTTGGCAAATACTGGTTTTGATCCGGTTTATGGCGCCAGACCTCTTAAAAGGACGATCCAACATCTGATCCAAGACCCGCTTGCGATGAAATTACTCGATGGAAGCATAAAACAAGGGGATCATGTGAAGGTGACTACGGAGGATGGGAAATTAGTCTTCAAATAGTCAACTCTTTATTCCCGTTTCCCTGTTTCCTGGTTAATCTTTTCTTTCAACTTGGGGGAATATTGGAATCTAACAATTCTGCGGGATTTCAAGATGATCGGGTCCCCTGTTTGTGGATTCCTTCCCTTCCTCGCCCATTTGAATTTGACCTGAAACTTGCCAAAACCTGAAATACCCACCTGCTCGCCTCTCTCAAGAATTTTTTTCATGATTTCGAACAGGGCGTCAACCAGATTTGTGGCCCGCCTCCTCGTCAAAACCGTATAGTCAAGTTCCGGAAACAGGAGTTGCTGGTCCTCTTTCCTCGGCTTTTTCAGGCGGATTATACCCATTAGACTCTTTGCCAGATCCGCCTTGGTCAAAGTCATAACAGGCCTCCCTATTAGAAGGAAAATGGAGCCCGCAAGGGGGCGATCAGTCAGGATGCCCCCCGCCAACCAGAGGTGCGTTAGTGAAGCTCCCCGCACCAGGGTGCGGGGCATCTGTGGCGAAGCCAAGCGGAACTGCGCCGAAGCGTAGCACCCGCCTTCGCCACCCCGGCTACGCCGTGGAGAGAGGCTACGGCGCGGTCGCCTTGCACTTCCTCCCCGCGGCCCCATCGAGACGGGATCTCCGCTTTGTTTCGACAAGCCGCGGGGCATCCGCGCGAAGGCGAGTGAAAATAGTCCCTGATTTTCATTAGTTATTGGCAAACCATGACACATCTGATAGGGTTTGTCAATCATTCAGACCTCGGTAAAATCAGTTTACTAAGATCGAATATGTTTGGATTCCAATGCGCCCATCTTTCCAGCCCAGACTAATTAACGATCCCTTTTCCGACCCGGGGCTATACATTCCTTTTCTTTACGAAAAGAGGGCGCTGATGTTTGATTTTGGCGAGCTACATTGCCTTTCACCAAGGGATCTGCTCAAAATCACTCATGTCTTTGTGACCCACACACACATGGATCATTTCATCGGGTTTGACACTCTGCTGCGGATTTTCCTGGGTCGAGAAAAGGAGCTCCATATTTTTGGACCATCCGGGTTTTTTGCCCACGTGGAAGGAAAACTGGCAGGCTATACCTGGAATCTGGTCAATGAATATCAGACCAATTTCACGCTTAGAGTCACAGAGGTGTATCCGGAGAAAACCTTAACGAGAATGTACGTCTGTAAGGATCGTTTCGAACCCCAAAGGCAACAGATTAGAGAACCCTTTTCAGGCATCCTCTGGAAAGAGCCCTCCTTCTACGTGGAGGCCGCAATACTTGACCATCGAATTCCCTGTCTGGGTCTATCACTGGTGGAGAACTTTTATGTGAATATCATCAAAGAGGGACTAAAGGAGTTGGGCCTTCCGGTGGGGCCATGGCTAAATCGATTCAAGAAGGCCCTTTATGAAAAAAAGGATCCAAGTGATGAATTCCATGTGACCTGGAAGGAGGGGGGAACCGTCATCAACGAAAGGCGTTTTGTTCTAGGTGAGTTGGCCAATAAAATCGCCACAATATCTCCTGGCCGAAAAGTAGCTTACATTACAGACATAATTGGGAGCCCAGAGAACTATGAAAAGGTCATAAACCTGGCGAATCAGGCGGATTATCTTTTTATTGAGGCCGCTTTCCTGGATCGCGATAAGGAGATAGCCCGGGGGAAGTACCACCTCACGGCAAGAGAAGCGGGCGAACTGGCAAGAATGTCAGAGGTGAAACATTACACCCTCTTTCATTTCTCCCCACGCTACACTCACATGGCCGAAGAAATAGAAAAGGAGGCCAGGGAGGCAGCAAAGAAGGAGTGAAGACTGGAGTAATGGAGTGTTGGAGTACTGGAGTGAAGGAATTATAAAGGGAAAAGGAGTTCTACCGCTTTTTGGCACCAATACTCCATTACTCCAAGATGGGCGGGCCAACACTCCACTACTCCACTACTCCATTACTCCCTGAGACCTAATCATTTAACGCTTCTACCATCGCTTCATGAATGTGGGGATTGGCTGCCACAATGCTCTTCAGATGCGGTGTGAAAGGATCACCTTCGTAGGTCGTTACTTTGCCGCCTGCCTCTGAAACGATGATGGCACCCGCCGCTGTGTCCCAAGGTTTGAGCCTTTCTTCCCAGAAACCATCAAACATGCCTGCCGCAACATAGCAAAGATCAATGACCGCAGATCCCGGTCTACGAACACCCTGAGCGCGGACGAGCATTTTTTTGAATAGCTCCATAACCCTCTGTGGGTTCTCATGAACATCGTATGGGAATCCTGTGACGAGGAGGGAGTCTTGGAGGGTCTTGGTCTGGGAAACCCTGATCGGTTTTTTGTTAAGAAATGCTCCCATCCCCTTTACCGCCTCAAATTCTTCATTAGTGTAAGGGCTATTGGCCACACCGAGGACGAGCTCTCTTTCTACCTCAAGGGCTATGGATATGGCAAATACGGGAAAGCGATGGGTAAAATTGGTGGTTCCGTCCAGAGGATCCACTATCCACATCCTGTCGGAAAGGTGATTGAACTCTCCAGCCTCTTCAGTAAGGATACGATCCTGAGGGAAATGCCGGGTGATGATATCAAGGATGATCTTCTCCGATTGAAGATCCGCCTCTGTGACCAGATCTATCTCCCCCTTTTTTTCTATTTGCCTTACTTGACCGAACAGACGGCTTAGAATTTTTCCTGCCTCTCCGGCAGCTTGGCGAGCAACTTGGATTTCTTTTTCCCACATAGTGCAAACCTCTATTGTTATAATACGAAACCTACTCCCCCTCTCGAATGGGAGAGGGGAAATGGGCGATTGGTTCGATTTGCGAGCTTCTTTAGCATATTTAATACTGCTTGACAATGCTATCTTTCGCTGCTAATTAAACGGGGTTTAATTAAATTCTCTCCTTGTTCCGCTTGCCTGTCAAAGGGAGCTTTGGCCAGAGAGCCTCCGGCTCGTAGAGCCTACGCCTCGGAGAGCGGGACCGAAACTGTTTTCGAACAGGGAGAAGACCATAAGGAGAACAGACGATGAAACACTATGAAACGCTTTATATCGTCAACCCAGAGTTGGACGATGAGAATCTCAAGGCGGTCGTCGACAAATTCAGGGACCTGATTGAGAAGGAAAAGGGTGTTATTGTCAAGCTTGAGGAGTGGGGCAAACAAAGACTCGCCTATCTGGTAAAGAAGTTTGATCAAGGGTCCTATGTCCTCATGGACTACTGTGTCGGACCTGGCATTACGGCTGAACTTGAGCGGGACCTCAAGCTAGATGATAGGATCCTGAAGTACCAGACCGTGAAACTGGCGGACGATGTGGAGCCTCAGGCGTTGGTACAGAAAGAAGAGGAGGTAAAGAAAGAGACTGCCCCGACGGAAGATCAGGCCCAAGAGGAAGAAGAGACAGCCCAAGAGGAAAAAATAGAATCGGATACATCGGATAAAGAGGTGAACAATGGCATACAATAGAGGGAGAATGACGTATCACAGGAGGAAGGTATGCCGGTTCTGTGCCGATAGTAGCATTGTCATTGACTATAAAGATTCCAGAATGCTGAGGTACTTTACCACTGAACGGGGCAAGATCGTTCCCCGGAGAATTTCGGGCAACTGTGCTAAGCACCAGAGGATACTGACCGTAGCCATAAAAAGGGCGAGGAATATCGCTCTCCTGCCATTTACCACATCCATAATCAGATAATGTGGGAACCAGGCTAGAGACACCGCGAATTCAGTTACCGCAATTTCCAAAACTCATAAAGTCGGACAGGAGTCGGCGAGAGTGCGTTCGTGGAGTCCCAGGGAATGATGCAATACTGACTGGAACAGCGGTAAAAATCATATTTTACCCTTATTGCTGCTTAAAACCCATTATTCCAATATTCCATTGCCCCAACATTCCAATTTGAGCGAAGCCCCCGGTCCTGGGCTTCGCCAGTTAAAAGGGTGTATGAAAGTTACAGATGTAATGGGCTGTGCCGGCCCGGTCATCCTTCTTCTCTCTGCCGCTACTTGGATCCCTTTTGTAGGGCCCTTTTTTATTTTTCTAATCCCCTTGCCATTTCTCTACTACGCAACGAAGTTAGGCCTCCGTGACGGACTGAAAATCACTGCGGTTACTCTACTTATTGTGGGGCTGATAGCCAAGCTGGCCGGATATCCACAAATCATAATTTTCTGCTTTGAGTTTGGACTGGTCGGCCTCATCCTCTCGGAGATTTATAGAAGGAAGTACACACTTGGCTTCACTGTATTCTGGGGAACCTGCACTACGCTCATCATTGGGGCCATTTTTCTGACTTTGATCGCTCTTAGTCAGAAAATGGGCCCCATGGAGATGATCCTGGGATATTTCCAGGAAAACTTGGGGGCAACGATCCGTGGCTATGAAGAGATGGGACTTGAGCCGGAAAAGGTCGCCCAACTCCAGGAATATGGCAAAATTTTGACGGATATACTGGCAATGATCTATCCAGCTCTTTCCATCGTAGGCAGCGGCCTTGTGGTATATATTGCCGTAGTCCTTAGCAGACCCTTATTTCGCCTGGGAAGTATTCAATATCCTGACTTCGCACCCATGGGTCAATGGCAATCCCATGACCTTTTGGTTTGGGGTGTCATAGCAGCAGGTTTTGCTTTATTTTTGTCCACAGGTGGTATAAGATTCGTGGCCATCAATGGCCTCATCGTGATGGCGGTTATATACGTTTTTCATGGTCTCGCCATCGTGCTGTTTTTCTTTAATAAATATAGTGTGCCCCACTGGGTCCGATTTGGGGTATATCTTCTAATTCTCTTCCAACAGATTTTCTGGATTGTACTGGCTCTGGCAGGGCTCTTTGACCAATGGATAGATTTTAGAAAAATTCATAAAAGGGCGAGGGCTTAGTTCGCTTCGCCCGCCATTGGCCTCCGGCCCGGAGGGCCTACGCCCTCTCCGAGCTGTAGGCTCTGCGAGCCGGAAGCCGGAGGGAATGGTGGAACAGTGTAAACTGGGAGCCATCTCTCAGTCGTGGTAGGCGCATAGACGATTGACTATTGAAGATTGGCGATTGTTGATTGAAAAAACCTGTTTCAATCGTCAATCTACAATCGAAAATAGTCAATTATTCCAATACTCCAGTACTCCAATACTCTCTCCGAGGGGTAGGCTCTACGAGCCGGAGGCCACTACTCCAATTGTGACGTGCCCGCCATCGCGAGCCGCTCAGGCGAGGCGGGCGGGGCGGAGCGAACAGATTCATTTTAGGAGGACGCAACTGTGAAAATAATTCTGACGCAGGAAATGCATGAGTTAGGGCTTGAGGGTGATATTGTGGATGTGGCAAATGGCTATGGCCGTAATTACCTCATCCCTAAAGGGATCGCCCTGGAGGCCAGTGAGCAAAATATAAAGCTCATGGAGACGAAGCGGAAAAAAATCGAGGTAAAAAGGTTTGAGGCCAAAGAAGAAGCTGAAAAGATCAAGGAAAGGATGGCTGAGGTCGAGATCACCATTTCCCAAAAGGTGGGGGAAGAGGACAAGTTATATGGTTCGGTGACCAGCATGGATATTGCCAGTCGTCTTGAAAAGCAGGGAATTACCATTGATCGTCGAAAGATCGTCTTAGACAAACCCATTAAAACGCTGGGCGAGTTTGAGGTACCCGTAAAACTCTATCCTGAGGTTACAGGCTCTATCAAGGTTGTTGTCATTCCTGAAGAACAGATCTAACATAATTGTAACGAAGCTCTGCCTCCCCGGGCCGTCCCGGGCCGGTATGGGCCGGGGACAAGAACAGATGCTACCCCAGTGAAATAGGCTTCGCATTTCACGGGGTAAAGATACTGGATTCTGGATGCTGGATACAAAGAAGGCATATCCAACTTTAGCTCACTTTAGACACTTTAGACACTTTAGTTCACTTTAGACACTTTAGTTCACTTTAGGCCCGCCTGCCAGAGTCTTTAGCGCTGCTAATGGCGGGCAGGCGTGGGCCAAAGGCCAATTCCAGAATGAAAGGGGGCTAAGTTACAAATGCTTCAATCAAAAGAGAAAGCCACTCCCGCGCCAGTAAAAGTCCCCCCGCATAACATGGACGCTGAACAGTCCATACTGGCCGGTATACTGATTAACAACGATGCCATGAACCAGGTCATGGACATCTTGTCGCCCGACGACTTCTATCGTGAAGCCCATCTACATTTGTTTGAAGGGATGGTTGATCTCTACAACAACAATGAGCCCATCGATCTCATCACCCTCTCCCAACACCTCACAGGAAAAGATCTCTTGGAAAAAGCGGGTGGCGCAGAGTACCTTGCTTCCCTTGTAGATGCCGTCTCCACCTCTGCTGGCATTCAATACCATGCGGAAATCGTGAGGGACCTCTCTGTGAGAAGGAAGCTGATCAATCAGTGTTCTGTTATTTCCGAGAGCTGCTTTCAGGGTTGGCAGGAAACAGATGAACTCCTAGATCAGGCAGAGCAGTCCATATTTGATATCGCCGAACAAAAGATCAGTGAAGGTTTTTCCACCCTGGAAGAGGTCATCAAGGGGAGCTTTAAGAAGCTGGAGAGCGTTGCAGAGCATGAAGGATTTGTTACGGGTCTGCCCACCGATTTCCGCGATTTCGACCGCCTGACAGCAGGATTGCAGCCCTCAGATCTTATCATTATTGCTGGGAGACCCAGTATGGGCAAAACGGCCTTGGCCCTAAACATGGGATATAATGCAGCGGCAAAGACTAAGAAAGCAGTTGCCGTTTTCTCCCTGGAGATGTCCCAGCTCCATCTGGGCATGAGGCTTCTCGGCTTTCACTCTGGCATAAATGCCACGAAGTTAAGGACCGGCTTTTTGAAAGACACGGATTGGATGAAGTTGACCGAATCGGCTAACACCTTATCAGAGCTTCCCATATTCATCGATGATAGCTCGGGGCTCAGCATCCTTGAAATGAAAGCAAAGTGCAGGAGGTTGCTGAAAAAACGTGATTTAGGCCTCGTAATCATTGATTACTTGCAGTTAGTCCAGGGAAGAAGGTCCGCAGAATCAAGACAATTGGAAATATCCGAGATATCCAGATCACTGAAGGCCCTTGCAAAGGATTTGAATGTGCCTGTTCTAGCTTTATCCCAATTGAACAGGAAGGTGGAAGACCGTCCCAACAAAAAACCCCAACTCTCAGACCTGAGGGAGAGCGGGGCCATAGAACAAGATGCGGATGTGATCGCATTCATCTACAGGGATGAGTTGTACAACCCCACCACTGAAGAAAACAAGAATGTGGCGGAGATTATTCTGGCAAAACAACGAAATGGACCAACCGGCTTTTTTAAGTTACAATTTCAGCCGGAATTTACCCGTTTTAGAGATTACGTGGAAGAGGATCGGTACACATAGTAAGACTTATTAACTATGTAACAGTTTAAGCTAGGTTTTGGGGTGTGGTCAGGGACAATTGGCTTTGACTGAAAGAGACACTCCGGAGTGTTGGCCCGCCCTGGCGCGACGTAAAGTG